>DATKJY010000101.1:0-2116 GCA_035543175.1 Candidatus Acidiferrum sp. | reverse complement strand
AATTTTAGGCGACGTTACCAAAGAACGCTGCGATCTGCTTCGCGAGGTCGACGCTGTGTTCATCGAGGAACTGCACAGCAACAATATCTACGATGACATCTGGCAGGCGTTCGCGGTGCTGTTGCCGGTGCGGGCGGTAGGCGTGATGGGGGACGAGCGGACGTATGAAAATGTCGTGGCCCTGCGGGCTGTAACTTCGGTGGACGGCATGACGGCTGACTGGGCGAGGATCGACCCGGATATATTGGCTCACATCTCGAACCGGATCATCCGGAACGTCAAAGGTGTCAACCGCGTCACGTACGATATTTCCTCTAAACCCCCGGCGACGATAGAGTGGGAATAGTAGCCTTCAACCAGTCGTGACACGCGTCGATATGATTAAGTCACAACAGGTTGACTGCGGCATCTAATCCGTTGACAGCCGGAACCGGCAGGCCTATCTTCGGGTTTCAAAAGGGAAACCAGATAGCTCAATATGCCGTCGACTCTTGACAATCACGATCTGCTGGAATATGCCCGCCCCGTGCAGGCCGATCTGAACGCATTTGACTCCAAACTGAACGACCATCTGCAGGGGGACTCGCCGCTGATCACTTCAATTGCCCGGCACCTGCTCAAGTCCAAAGGAAAACGGATACGGCCGACCTTCATGTTTCTGTCCTCGCGAGCGGCTGACAATTTCACCGAAGTCACGGTCGACGCCTCATTGGCTATCGAACTGATTCATACTGCCACGCTTCTTCACGATGACGTCGTCGATGAGTCGGACCTTCGCCGCGGCCAGAAAACGGTCAACGCCAAATGGACCAATCTGATTTCGGTTCTCATGGGTGATTATCTGTTTGCCAAGGCGTTCCGGATTATGGTCGAGACGAACTCCACCGAGCTTTCCAAAGCTATCTCAGTCGCGACCGAGCGCGTGTCGGTGGGCGAACTTCGGCAAATAGAGGAGACCGGCAATTACGACCTGTCCGAAGAAGAATACCTTTCGATCATCGCCGATAAGACTGCATCGCTATTCGCTGTCTCGTGCGAAGCCGGGCCGATTCTCAAACGCCGCGGGACCAAGGAGCGTCACCGGTTTGCTTCATTCGGCGAGAGAATCGGGACGGCGTTCCAGATTACCGATGATTTGCTGGATTTTGTCGGCGATCCCGACGTCACCGGAAAGGAGCCGGGGAATGACGTGTTCAACGGCAAGGTGACCCTTCCAATTATCTACTCCCTTCGTCAGGTCAACGCCAAGTCAAAAAGGGAAATGCTGAAGACGCTACGTGACAACCCCGATGAATTCTCTTTTAAGAAGGTGTATCGGTTTGTCGAAGAGAACGGCGGGCTCGAATACACATATCGTCGGGCAGACGATCTCTGTCACCGGGGGCTCGAATCGATTGGCTCCTTGGGCGAATCTGTTTATCATAGCTCCCTGACGGAAATGGTTCAGTTTACCTCGGCCCGGATCACCTGAGCGGCCTTGTCTGATTTCTCTCTTGGGTTCGCACTTCATCGGATGTATCTTTGGGGCAACCCCGTCTCTCAGTTCGCGGTATAAGGGAAACCATGCTCGGCCTTAAGCACCTGTCGCTCGATTTTCTGACTCACGTTCCGGTACTTGTCTGGCTGGCGCTTATCGGGCTTCTCGCCCTGGCAATACTTCTTTACTACCGAACCAACCCGCCTCTGCCGAAATATCTCCGCATCCTCATGGGCGTGCTCCGGGTAGTTGCCGTTTTGGCGTTGGCTGCCGCCCTGCTTGAGCCGGTGCTCAGCTACAATCGCGAGTTCGAACGACCGAGGCGCATCTCGATCCTCTTGGACCAATCTGCAAGCATGGAAAAGGTGGAGAGTGAGAAAAGCCGCACTGCTCGCCTCGATTCGTTGCTATCGTCAGACGCATATGCTCGTCTGAAGGGGACGACCGAAATTCAGATATACTATTTCGGAGACAACCTCGCCGAATCGTCAGACAAAGTCCGTGAAGACCGGACCGCGCTCGGCGATGTTATCGATGCTCTCAAGACAAAGGAGATGACCCAGCCGGCTGATCTCTGGATGCTGATGACGGATGGCCGTTCCAATGCCGGCCGTGCTCCGCTGGAGGCTGCCCGAGGGC
>DATKJY010000100.1:0-4990 GCA_035543175.1 Candidatus Acidiferrum sp. | reverse complement strand
ATACCCAATCGCCACATCGATTGTCTTGCCTCGTGTAAATCGCTTGCTGTATCTGCCCCGCGTGTTTGCAAAACCGTCCCACCCTTTGTCCACGAGAAACGAGCTGTGAGCATCGAGCGTCGTGTCGAAATACGATTCCGTCACCAGTGAAGCAATTGCCTCCGATCCGCCAAACAGCATCCCCACCGCGCCCGGCAGCGTGTAGACATCATGATCCAGACCGGTTTCAATATCATTCATGTCGATCAAACCGTCCGGCTCAACTACATGTTCAAACGGATGCGTGGGTACACCGTTTGTCACGACATTGAGGCGATCGCCCGAAAGACCGAACGGCTGCACTGTCTTTCGCATCGGCGTCTGAGAGTAATCAGTCACGAAGTAACTCGGGTCGAACTTGAAATAGTCCCCCGCATCATGATAGAACGATTGGTCAAGCAACGCCCGTTGATTGAGACGCGGCGATCCAAAACAGGCCAGCAGCGTGTCATAAAACGAGAAGCGCGCTTTCTGCTCCTCCTCCACCTTCTTCATTTCCTTATATCGCTGCTCGAAACTCTGCATAGCCTTTTGGGCGGCCGACAAAGTATCAGCGGGCTTGGTCGTGTCTTTGGCAACGATTGTCGAATCAGAAACGTGAACTGCCGATGACTTCACGGAGTCGGCGGTCTGAGCGGGTGCATTCACAGCCAGTGCGAGCGCACAACCCAATGCTGGCAATACTTTTAGTGCGGCCTGGAACATTCCCGTTCATATAAACGGCGGGTGACCGGGAAAAGCAACGGGAAAATCACCGCGTTGGATCCAAGCGAAATCAGCATCCATACCACCCCCACTACAAACCGCGGCCAAAACGGCTGATAGACCCAGGCATCCACCACATTCACCGGAAGATAAAACGCAAGCGTGCAAGCGATCGCGGCCAGGACCAGCCCGGATACGAGCGACCAACCCTTCCTTTCGCCCAGCCTGATACGGTTGAATATCGCTCCCACGGGCCCTCCGGCCGCTGCTCCTATCATCTGAGCGCACATCACCGCGACGTCCGCCGGACCGTATGGATTCAGATTCGTCCAGAGCCCCATGCCAATCAGGCCGACCAGGGACCCGGCGGTCGCTCCCCAGACAAACCCGGATGTAAAGACCAGAAAGAAAATGAAATTGACGTTCGGCAAATAGGAAGTTCCCCAGGACAGCACATACACCAGCGCTGCAAACACCGCAATGCGAGTGATGAGCCGGGGATGAATGCTCATCGAATCACGGCGACTTTCGTCTTATCCTCGAGCAAGAGCTGATTGCGCTGTGGATCGCAGTAGAGTCGCGCCACGCAAAGATACACACCCGACGCAACATCTTTGCCGGCCCGGTTCTTCATGTCCCACGGGAATTCATACACCAGCTGATGATTTATCAATCGCCACGTGCTCAAATCGGCTGTTCGCTCGATCGTCGATACATACTCGCCGGCAACATTGAATAAGTCCACCACCATAGTCGGCGAAACACAGGTCGGGAAACTGTTGGTATCAGTCGGCACCTTGAAGCGGAAGCGAAGCTCCTGCCCGTTCATCTGCGCCACCACCGCAGGATTGGGGTATGCATCGAGTATAGCTGCCGAAACATTGACTGTGGTCGTGTCGAATCCGCACGGTCGATGGTCGGTCGTGTCGATAACCTCATCGACTACCCAGGCCATGCCCCTATGCACGCCCGGAGTGTATCGATAGATGTCGATCGAAGCAGGTGTGACGATAAACGTGGCCGAGCAGAATTTGCGAGGGTTCAGGACTTCAAAACCATAAGCGTTATCCTGAAGCGTCGGCGCCAGCGCAGGCGCCAGCCCGGATTCTACGACCTGCGAGTCGGGAAAATCATTGAGATTGTACACTATGGAAACGCCCCATGGTTGCGATTCCTGATCGAAAGCCATGAATACCGTGAACACGGAATCCACAGTAACCAGCGCCGTGTCCCCACAGCCTCCGCGAACTGTACAGAACGTATCTGACGGCAGGCACGAAGATGGAATTAATGAATCCGGAATCTCGGTGCTTCCCGTACACGCCAGCGAATCGACAAAATGCAGGACACAGAGCTGCGAAACGTCGGCCCCGCCGCAGGTGAAGTAGCGACGTTTGAATTTCCCGGTTCCGTCGAATCGAATGTAACCGGCGCCGTTCTGTTGAGGTTTGATCAGCACGTCCTGGTCGGTGCGGAGTATGAGCGGATAGGTACCATAGGCTCCCATACTGGCGTCCGGGAAAGCCGGGTAATTTGCTTTCTCGGGGAAGCCGATTTGGTGACCCGTCGAGTCATGTGGCGCCAGATACGCGCGGCTGCCCGTATAGTAGTTCCACAGCGCGAACTCTCTGACGGCCATCGGAAGCCCGGTGCCGGTCGTGATGTTTTGTCCTTGAGCGCGATAGCACGAATCGAGATCGTCCGACAATACCGGCCAGAAATGCGTGCCCGGCCCCAGTGTTCCGCTTTTCAGCCAGATCGCTCTAATGAGATCGCGACCGAATTTCTGCGACAGGTAGATCGGAAACACCGCAGCTCCATATGGATGGAAATCGGCGTAGCTGTTGAATTGCTGGAGGGAAGCGGTCGGGTCATTGTAGAAATAGGGCAAGTAGTTGTAATAATCGTTGATGTCGGTATACTGCTGCTCTTCCATCCATGTGGCTGACATTTCCATCCAGTATCGCTTCACCAGCGTCTGGTTATAATTTTCCGCTTCTGTGAAGTTTATCCCGAACTGAACTGCGTGGAAGAATTCGTGGGCCATAGTCACGCGAACAGCGTCCAGCGGACGGTTGCTGTATTGTTCGAGCAGGCTATAACTGCGATCGAGCACGATAAACGAGGTCGCGCGGGTGCTGCCCGGACCGTCGATGTATGTTGAATCAAGGTACGAGAGTCCGTAAAAGTTCGGACCCAGATAGGTCAGGTAAATATCATAGCGGGCGTCCCCTCCCTCAGCATAGAAGGAGTCCGACGGCGGGGCCGGATACCCCATAACAGTGATGGTGGTGTAATACACCGAATCGGCGATCTCGGCGACCTTATCCACGAAATCCGGCACCCCGTTGTGGTTGTTGTCGACAGTGGGTTGGTATACGGCAGTATCGCCGGTGGTCGTGTAATGGATAAGAAATTTCCCGGATGGACTGCCATAGGACCGCGACAGGCTCGGCCGTGCATTCAAGGTCAGCGCCATCTGTCCCAGGAGATCCTTGTCGATTCGATGCCGGTTCATGACAAAATCAGCTACTGCCGAAGTACCGCACTTAACCGGCGGCTGCTTCTCGCCCTCCGCCGGTACGCTGAGCGCCGTGCCCGGTGTGGCGCTCCGGCCCATCACATAAAGATAATCCTGTACAATCCGAATCTGCTCTTCCCGTGGAATCGCATCGTCGGCAACCACCACCGACGCCATCACCGTCATCATCGCCGCCACCAATGCTGTGAGCTTCATCACATTCCCCTTGCCTGTTGGGCACATTGTTTAAGACCGGCCAGACACTCATAAGGCACAGCCAGTGAGCCGACCATACCAAAACGCCCTTCGCGGCCATGAAAGTCCGAGCCGCCCGAAATTACCAGATTGTGGCGTTTGGCCATCCGCTTCAATCGATCTACATCGCGAGTCGTGTGTGAGGAGTGATAGACCTCGATACCGTCGAGGCCGAAATGCAAAAGCATATCGAGATGTCGCGCCATGTCGTCGATAAACGGGTGAGCTAATACCGTCACTCCGCCGGCGCAATGAATGAGTTCAATGGCCCGATCGGGCGCCAGAACTGCTTTGGGCACATAGGCCGGGCTATTCTTGCTGATATACCGGTCGAACGCGTCCTGATACGACGCGACCTTTTTGAGAGTCACCATAGTTTCAGCAATATGCGGCCGCCCAATCACTGATCCGTTCGCTGCTTCTTGCACTGCTTCAAACGGGACCTCAATTCCCATCGTCCGAAGTTTCTCAACAATCTTTCGGCCTCGCTCCATCCGCTTGGCGCGGAAATCTTCAAGGGCCTCCAGCAATTCGGAATTTTTCGGGTCAAACAGATAGGCGAGGATGTGAACATCGTCGTCATTGATAGTCACCGACAGCTCGAGCCCCGACACCATTTCCGGATCACCGGACTTCAGCAACGTCATCATCTCGACGTACCCGGCCAGTGTGTCGTGATCCGTCACCGCAAAGGCATCCACCTTGCTTTCACGGACCAGCTCCAGAAGCTCGGATGCGCTGCTGGTGCCGTCGGAGTGAATGGTGTGCAGATGAAGGTCGATGAATCGATCCATTGATTACAGCTTGCTCTCTACAACGGTCTTGATTTCTGCGGCCAATTGCGCGCCACGAGCTCGCAGCGCTGTGATCTCCGCCGTGGTCTTCTCGACGAATGCTTTGTCAGTGAGGTTCTTCAAGTTTATCCGGACGTTGTAGCCCGCTCCTTCAACCGCGGCCAACCCCGTGAGACCCGCTACGCCCGCATCGCTGATGGAGTTCTCGTTCCCCTTCTGTGCCACGACCAGCGCCAGTTCTAACACTTCGATTGATTTCCTCACGACAGTAAGCGGCACCAGCGCGGCCCCCTTGGTTGCCGCTTCGATAGCTGCATCCCGCTTGACCACGTCCTCATCGGACGATTTCGGAAGTTTGAACGCGGCCATCACAGCATTGAACGCCTCTTTGTCGGTGTCAATCAGTTGCGTCAATTCCGCCCGAAGGGCGTCGGCCTTGTCGCGAAGGCACGATAGTTCATCCTTGACCGCCTCATATTTCTTCTTGCTCACGGTCAACCGGCACACCATCGCCGTCAGCGCCGCGGACAATACACCACATGAGGCCGCCACTGAACCGCCACCCGGCGCAGGCGATGATGATGCCACCTGATCGTAAAACGTCTCTTTGACTTCGCTTACCGCGCCGCCGACTCCTGCCGCCTTCAACTTTTCTTCAAGGATCTGATTCTTGGAG
>DATKJY010000099.1:0-4885 GCA_035543175.1 Candidatus Acidiferrum sp. | reverse complement strand
CGAGTGAAAGCGACGTCGTCGCGTTTAGCGAAAGGTACTTGTGATATCCGGTAGTAATCAGCGTGTAAGGAACAAAGACTATTCCGGCAATTGTCACCATCCAGAAGGTTGCTATTATGGGATCAACTTTGGTGGTAATTTCACGCGTGGCTACCGTATAGAAAGCCCACGTTACGCAGGAACCGAGCACAATCAAATCTCCACGGGAATGAATCCACTGGAAATTCGCGACACTGCCGTTGTACACCAGCGCCAGCATGCCGACGCAGGCCAGAAGCAGCCCTCCCCACTGGGCCAGGCTGAACCTCTCGTGCAGATAAATCCAGGAGAGAATGGCAATGAAAATTGGCGCGGTCGTCAGAATCCAGGCGGTATTCGAGGCCGAAGTATCTTTCATCCCAGTCGCCATGACCCAGAAATGCAGGAACACGATTCCAGAAGCGATGACGAGTTTGCCACGCATCTCGACCGGCCAGACCCGCATGCCCCGGAATCGAATTATCGCGTAGAGTACGATAGCAGCCATGACGAAACGGGCCGAGATCATTTCGACCGGCTCGAGCTCGCGGAGCACCACTTTGATAGCGATATACGAGAATCCCCAGAAAAGAACGGCCAGGAGGAGATTGAGCGAAGTCCTGTTCACGGCATCACTTCCTTGAAATGAATCGAGAATATACCGGATTTAGTAGATACCAGAAAACGAGAAATAAAAACGGCCCTCCAATGAATCGAAGGGCCCGTCATTTACGTGCACCCACCTCCGAGCCACGCTCGGATCGACGTTCGGTTACTCGGCTCAGACCGGGGAAACCTGCAACACACATCAGTATCTCCGTACCGTTGCTACCTTCCGGTCCTGGCGGGGTTTGAAGGCTTTTGCTGTACAGGACCCGACCCTCAACGTCTCGTGACCGTCGGATCAACCCGATCGTTAAACCCTCGGGTGGGAGTTCGACCCCGGTAGAGCGGGTTCCGGGTTACAGGGCACCGCTAACTCCCCATCTAGCACGAGTGACTATGTCACACTCATTTTGAAATCGTGCCGCGGCCGTCAAGCCAAGCCGCTAACGCGACGTACAGCCAAACTTAAATGGAGCAGATCGGGATCGAACCGACGGCCTCCACGTTGCGAACGTGGCGCTCTCCCAGCTGAGCTACTGCCCCATCATCTTTAAGCAGCGGGCCATAATGCCACCCCACTGCAATAGCCGGTCCTTAGATAATACAATCGAAACGACGTGCCAAGCTGTTTTTGCCGGATCGAGATGCTTCAGTGGTTGGCTAGAAAGGATTCCAGTTCTCCGGCCAGCGTACCTGCAGGTCGGTAGCCGATAAGACTCGACATACAAACCCCCGCACGGTCGAGGAAGTAGATCGTCGGGTAGCCAGTGACCGCGAAAATGTCGGATGCAAGATACTCCGGCGACACGAGGGTGTCCTTGTAACGGACAAGCGAATCAGCGTCCTCTTCGATGCATACGCAATTGAACGAGTCATTGAGAATGCGAACGACCGTGGTGTCGGTCAGTGTCTCCCGCTTCAGTTTCTTGCACCAGCCGCACCAGGTCGCCGAAAATAGCATCATGGTGAAGTCTTTCTTGGTAATGCTGGTATCATACGCGATTTCGCTCCCCACCCAATGAACGGTATCGCGGGCAACATTTTGCTGTCGTGGCGAGGTTGGCTTTTCATTACAAGAAATGAGAATAACAAGCGCGCTGCACGCGAGGATCAAACTCACCGTCCTCACCATATCCTGTTCTCGTATAGTCATACGGTCTGCCTCATAGTTAGAATAAAATTCCGGCTCGAATCACGAATGCCGGATCACTCGTAACTGAATAATGTTGGCCGCCTCCCCCGATCTTGAGGGATGTCATCATTTCAAGAAGGAGAGGTCGGTGAATCAACTCCAGAGATAACCGCGACGCCCACCAATGAACACGCTCGTCGTATCCTATATCGCCAAACTCAGCTCTCCCGAGACCGATACCCGGGCGGAATCCGTTCGGCCCACCGCCGAGTATTGTCTTGAGTACAAGCGAAAACAGATTATAATACCGTGCATCGCCTGTGAAATTTTGCTGAACAAGCCTACTTGTCTCAAGCGTCAAACCTATCGACCACGCCCTATCCAGATTCAGGTCAAAAGCAGCGGCTAGACTGACACCGGGGTTTGTCTCGAATAGATGCGATGCTTGGTCTGTCGACGATGCGGAGGCGACCGTCACCGAGCTCAAGTTGCACACACCGGCGGTAAACGAAACCGTAGATCGATGCCGCGATGAATCCTGAGCCACCGTCTGGCTCATCAGTACGAAAAGAACGATTACCGGAACGGATATCAATCTACTCAAAACTATCCTCCCTTAGTGGTCCCGCTTTATCAAGCTGCTAGAAAAGGACTCCGAGACGTATCAACGGCCTCGGGTCGGCCCTAACATCCATGTCTCCCGTCATACGGCCGTACGGCGCGGCAATCGCACCAATTTCCCAAATTATTGCCGAGCTCGACGTGCGGAATCGGAACAGAAAATCCAGATACGCCCTCACCACCAGAAAATGGCCGCGCAGGTCCTCATAGGTCACACGCCCATATCCCATGCTTATGGCCGGATTGAGCGATGTCAAATGGGTGGGATTTCGATCCTTCCAGACTACCCCGAAGCTCAGGTCCATCAAATAGCTACCATCGTTTGCGAGAAACGGTTTTACCTTGTGGAAATCAAGAGATAGTCGCCCCACGGCGCCCATTCGATTCGGCAGATCGAGAAAGAGACCAAAACTCTCCGCTGCGTCAAGGTCATACTCATACTTTTCGATATGGGCTGATCCTCCCGTCACCAACCCAAACTTGAAGCCAAAATGAAACGCCGACTTGGCTACTGCCCGAGTGGAGTCATTTTGCTTGTTCCGGGTTCTATCCCCCAAACGGTCCGCACTGACCGATGACGCCAGCAACACCACCAGCAAGAATGTGGTAAGAGATGACGGTATGGACATCTTACTCCTCCCGCAAAACATGGAAGTTTATTCTGAAACGTAATAAAGACTATTCGAACCACGCTGTCAAGAAGTGATTGTGGCAGGCATCAATAGATCGATCTACAGCATCATCCCGGCGCGAATCAGCGCCAAAGGACCGATTTTTAGATGGTGGGTCCCATCGGTTCCAGTCGGAGCCCAGAAGGCACCGATTTCACAAAAGAATGCTGCCTGATATCTCGAAAAGAAGATAATCTCCAGCGAACTCTTAAGTGTCAGATAACTGGAAGATTCAAGAAAGGTAGCATAGTCAGTCGCCACGGTTGCCAGTCGGCCATACCCGACAAGAAACCCCGGTTGAAACGCCACCTGACTGGTTCTGCCCAGGCGGCGGTACTTCAATCCGGCCGCGGCATCGATGAAGTACTCGCCGAATCCGTATGGATACATTCGATGTATATCGCAACTGGTGGCAAAGTAGAGATTTCGCCGAAGCCTGAAATCCATCCCCACACCGAACGTAAAACCCGCATCGAGCGGGATCGACACACCATCGACATGCCCACTACCTTCGTAAAGAAACCCCGCCCGCATTATGAAATATCCCGGTTTGTCCCAATGACTGCGAGTAGCGGCGGATACGGAATCGAAACCGATTAAGAGAAGTAACAAGGTGATATAGAGAACTCCCGCAAAGACGTTCGAGCAGAAGTAGCGTTTGGGCACAAGTCGATACCGCATATAATAATGACGAAAATTACCCACCATCTGTCAATTGCTAACAACTGCATCCCGGGCTCACAAAATATGATTTTCCCGGCTGAGATTTTGGCCTATATTAGCCAGCCATGAGCTATCTGGTATTTGCCCGAAAGTACAGACCGCAAACGTTTGAAGATGTGGTGGCGCAGGAACACGTCACTCGAACGCTGCGCAACGCGCTTAAAAACAATCGCGTTGGATCGGGTTACCTGTTCTGCGGCCCTCGTGGCACCGGCAAGACTACGGTAGCACGGATTCTGGCCAAAGCGATCAACTGTGTTAATGGCCCGACTGAAACACCGTGCGGCGTCTGCCCATCCTGTGTCGAAATTGCCTCAGGGGCGTCACTTGACGTCCTCGAAATCGATGCTGCGTCAAATACCGGCGTCGATGACATTCGCACGCTTCGCGAGAATGTGCGATACCTTCCAACCGGCGGCAAGAAACGAATATATATCATCGACGAAGTCCATCGCTTGTCCGGCTCTGCGTTCGACGCCCTGCTAAAAACTCTTGAGGAGCCGCCGCCCCATGTCATTTTTATGTTCGCCACGACTGAACCACTCAAGGTTCCGGAGACCATCCTGTCGCGAACACAGCGATATGATTTCCGACGCGTGTCAATGGACGATCTCGCATCGCACCTGCGGAACATTGCGCAGAAGGAAGGACTGAACATCGATGACGGCGCTCTGACCCTTTTGGCACGCAAGGCGGACGGTTCGGTTCGCGATTCACTGTCACTACTCGATCAGATTGCTGCTTTCGCGGGGGACACGGTGCGCGAGCAGGACGTCGTGTCAGCCCTCGGCTTGGTCGATCGCCAGTTCCTGTTCGATTTTGTTTCCGCTGTGGCGGCCGGCGATAAGAAGAAAGCGCTGCATCTGATCAAAGATGTAATCGATGGCGGTATCGATGTGAGTGATTTCCTGTCCGAGCTCCTCGACCACTTCCGCACCTTGATGATCATTAAAAGCGATTCAACAGCGACAGAGTTGCTGTCTCTTGGGACGGTCGAAATCGAGACCTACGCTAAACAGGCGGAGGACTTTTCGCTCGGTGACATTTTACGGCTGATGAAGATTGCCTCCGACCTCAACTCAGAATTGAAGACCGGTCTCGATGAACGCCTGAT
>DATKJY010000098.1:0-5003 GCA_035543175.1 Candidatus Acidiferrum sp. | reverse complement strand
CCGGATTGAAGGGGTTGGGGTAGTTCTGGGCAAGTGACATTGTTGTCGGCAGAGAATTTTCTACAACCTTAGCAGCCAGTGTGCGACCGAACTGGTCGACGGCTGTTAACTCGGCCACCTGGATATGATCGGCTTCCAACTCAAACAGCCGGCGCGTGCCACTTGGCAGCGCAGTACTTCCATCCTGATGGAACCACAGGACGGTTGTCGTGTCTCCGATCTTGCCGGCTGCGGCCGTATTGTCCAATCCGTCGAGGTCCGGCCGGGAAAAGGTGCGCCCGTCTGTACTCGTAAGTCGCAGATATGCTGCAGCCAGGGGTGCGTCGGTCGTCAATGACGCCTCCACGCCTGTCCGACGCCGGTCAAGCGTCAGGAGGACCGAATTTGTCGACAGAGGATTCGGGCGGGAAAATGCAGCAATGTCGCCGATGATAATTCTGCTCATGTACACCATGTCGGCAACCGAAAGGGGGATGCCATCGTGGTTGATATCGGACTGCGCGATACTCCCCTCGGGATACGGCATGAAGGCCGGGAGACCAATCGTGAAGTAATTTGAGTACATCACGAGGTCGGCGCTCTCATACGGGAAACCATTCAGATTGATATCACCCGTGCACAATTCCTCTCCACACATCAACTCGAACCCGCTATTGACAGCGCCAAGAAGCGAGACCATGGTAGTCTCCGGTTCGGCCACACATGCGTTGCCGGGCGCGCCGAAGCCCGGGAATACGTACAAGCTGGTATCTCCCGGAAGGTCGTAGTAATCTCGTACTGTAGACGCCGTAAACACTGTGTCTCCGTCGCGAGACAGTAGGCGATTGTCCGTGCAGCCACGCCAGAAGAATGACAGCGGTTGAAAGGCACATTCAGCAGGAGCCCAATGACCCCAATGACCCTGATATCCGACCAGAAGCTTGACTTTAGCAAGTTCCAATGCGTCTGCACCTCCGAAACAGGTTGGAGCGCCGGCCTGCGTCGCCGAAGCGAATCCGGTTATCTCGAGAAGGCCGGTGGTGGCCGTGTTATATTCGGGGTGGTTGGGGAAATCGCCGTGAATGAGGCGTGTGGTGAAATACTCCCAGTTGCAGCTCTTGACAAAATCACCCGGCTCAGTTGAGATCACGGCAAAGCTGTTTTCATTTACTGCTATTACGAGCTTAAAGCTGCTGATATTTCCGGCTAGGCTGTCGGCATATATGGAATAGGTTTTCACCGCCCCATAACACGGCAGCGTGAAATTTCCGTGCGAAATACGGAGTTGCGGACCGGCCGCAACTGTCGCCGCCAGCATTAGAACCAGCAGCGTTGTGCGAATTAGCGTTCCAATTTGATTCTGCATGACCTATCTCCCCAGTGTCGGGCACGTTATGTACTACACCAGTAACCGTATTTAAGATAGCCTCCTGAGTCCTTTTTTGCAAGGAGAAAATCGTGCTCGAAACCCTCTTAAATCGCCGCAAATCGGTGGCACAGCGACGCTTTCAAGAGCAATGAAGGTTGATATCCGTCGTAATTATGGTGCTTTATGCCAGATTATGAGTAGTGAATGAGTTGCAAGGCAACTTAGCCGGCGGGATGACAAACTGATGAATCGTGAATGTCGTAGAGGCCGGAAGTGCGAAACTCCCGGCCTCTGCACCAAAGCCTATTTCAGCATGAAAGATATGGATACTCCGTACACGAAGCTGACCTCACTGGACAGGTCATCATCGATTGGAATTCTGAAAGTGCCGCCCAATCGGCACTGGCCCACGTCGTAGTACCCAGCCATTCCCAGTAGATGGACACTGCGCTCACCGAAACTGAGATCGGATTCCGTGATCCAAGCCCGCCCCGTGAACCCGGCGCCGACACCGAATTGCGCTCTGCGAATCCAGCATTCAGCGCTGTAATCGGCAAACAGCTCGCCATCTCCCTCATTAGGTTTCATGTAGGTCGGGCCGACAAGGAATTTCAACTGCACGCCCGGTTCCGGCGGACCGACATACTTGTAACCACCCCGAAAAGTCAATGACGTCATCTTCGAAGCGTAGACTTGAAAGCGATCCCAGGTTGTCAGCATACCGACGACGCTCGACAATTCTTTCTCGTCGCTTGCCATCGGCAACCAGACGCCGAGTTCGGCAATGGGCGTCGAACCTTTGCCGCCCAGTTCGGCGCCGAAATAGAGATTGCCGAACTGCGTTTCATTATAGCTGTAGTCGGCATACGACGAACTGAGAGAGGCATTGGCGATGCCGAGTTGGGCCATCAGTGACAGCTGGTCGGTCGCCGGGACTCGGGCGGTCAAATTCAAGACCGAAGTTCCGAATCCCCAGCCGCTGCCGTCCAGACTGGGCTTGAGAATCTCGAGTGATATGCCTCGCCCGTCCATCGGACTCAACCAGGCGACCTGCGCCAGCGCCGGACCTGTCAGGATCATGTACGCAACAACTAGCAGGACTGCGCTACCTGCAAGACAATTAGTGGTTTTCATAGATGGTTTCCTCCTTTATCTCAGTATACGATACCTAAAGCTCGTTAGCAAGCCGCCATCCTGCCAAAGGTGGCGGCTTTTGCTATCCCGCTCACCCCATCCGCTATTTTGACGTCATGCCTGCTGCGACCGCTTCGCTGCAGGATACTTTCTCGACGTAAACATTCTGGTGACCCGAGGTTACGCGCAAACGCACGGCCATCGAGCCGCCGCCCACATCGTCCAGCGTGCCCAGACGCTGATACTTGCTGCTGGAGACATCGAACATTCGATCACTCATGCTGCCGAGATGCCGTTCGTATACTTCCGCGTCGAGCGGCGTCCCGACCGGCTCGCCGGTCAACGGATTGACCGGAACGACCACTAACTGACCGGTGGCGAGGAAATTCACTGTGTACCATCCGTTGCGATTTAACCCGGCGCGCTGTCTCAGATGGACCGTTCCCTTTGCATACAGGTAGGTCGAATGAGAGTCATCGCAAAACGGTTTCGGGATGACCTGATCGAAATTGATGTCGAAATCCTGAACGCTTTCCCCATACTGCCGAGCCACCGACTTGGCCAGATTAAGGATCATCGCGGCGCCATCGCTCAAGATGGGGACGTCGGTTGTTACATCGCCCGCCGGTCCGCCTATCATGACGCGGAGTTCTACCGGCATACCGTTGTAGATAATGGCCGGAATGGTCCGGAACGGCGAAGGCGTTATCTGCGCGGTCGGCATCATGGGAACGGCAGCGTCGAGCAACCCGCTGCGCATGAAATCGGCAATCACGAACTGCTTGGCGAATTCCCAACTGATGACCTGGTGGTCGGTGGTGCCGGGGATCAGAAGGTCGAGATGGGCGTTGGCGATGGTCCACTCACCCTGCTTGCACAGCCGGAGATGGAAACGCATCGGGCCATAGTCACCGCAAGCAAGCTGTATCACGCTCCCGGTCCAACCATCGGGCTTGCCGTAATCGGTCTCGACATCGCCGATAGCATCGGTCCACTGCATGTTGAACGGTGCTGATGCGGGAAAACCAAGCGCAGTGCGGTCACCGGGCAGCGACATGAGAGCCGCGCGAATATCGCGAGGATCGGCTTTGCCGACGAAAATCAGATTGATGGGATCCTGGGGCGCCCCAGAGAAATTAGTGCCCAGATAAGGCCAGAATTGAAGCTGCTTGGTTCCAATCGAAACCGTCACCAGCGGCGACGGTGGCGGCGTGGCGATAATCGGGCAGGCGGCGACATCGGGATCGATCAGTTGTGGGTCGGACATGTCGGCGTTTTGGGTCGGTGCCGGTGATTTTTGGCAGCCGACCGCGACCAGCGCGGCCAGCGCCATTACGATTGAAATCGTGAGTGACCGTGACATACGGGACTCCTCCTCTTAGTGTGTTGAAGGTTTCGTTGCGGCTCTGATATGTTGAAGCTGAGTTGACATTATATCTCCTCTTAAAACTGCTATCCGCGAAAGCAAGCCCGGTGCCAACGGTGCTGGGCGCCCGTAAGCGGTTGGCGTACAAGAGCAATAGATAATTGCGTCCATACTTTCGGATGGTTATGGAATACTCAATCGAAGCGGTCGGTAACCAGCTTGAGTGCGGGTCATCAATGCTTGACTTGACGAAGTCTGATTTGAATGTCGATATTGGCGATACTTGATCCCTCACGCCGAAACATCACACAATTGTTAGGGATCATTTGGCAACCCAACAGCGAGATCGAAAATGCCGGACGAGCAGAATTCAGCGCGGCTGCAGGCGACGCTTGAAGAGTTAAAGAGCATCAACCGAGTGCTCGACAAGGTCTGTCGCGCCCGCGAGACCAATCATATCATGTCGATTATCATCGAAGAGCTCATTCATCTGACAAGTGCTTCTGAGGGTGTCATCAATCTCGTTTCGCCGAACAAAGAGGAATCCCTGGTGACAATCGTGCGGAAAGGCAAATCGGCATCGGAGGAACTGCCGTTTAAGGCCGGAGAACAACTCAGCGGGTGGGTACTACGGCATAACCGTATTCTCAAAATCGACGATCTCGACGACGATAATCGCTTCAGCGGTCTGTCGTCCGAGGATGGAAGGTTCAAATCGGTCTTGTGCTGCCCGATGGTAGCTCGCGGCGAGATAATCGGACTGACCAGTCTGGTGCGGGATGCGGCGCGGGGACCGTTCGACGATGACCAGACACGTCTTGTGGGAATTGTCGTTTCCCAGTCGGCGCAGATTCTGAGCAACGCACTACTACTGGAAGAACTGGCACGCAAGAATGAGCTTCTGGAAATGTCGCAACGGCGGCTACATGAAGAGAACATCCGACTGCAGGGAGAACTCGGGAGCAACTTCTCATTCGAGAATATCGTGGGGAAATCACCGGTATTGAGGAATGTCCTGAGCCTTGCGGCCAAAGTTGCGGGGAACGATTCGCCTCTGATAATCACGGGCCCCACTGGAACGGGTAAAGAGTTGATCGCCCGGGCCATTCACTATAACAGCTCCCGGCGCAATAAACCGTTCATCGTCAAGAATTG
>DATKJY010000097.1:0-2775 GCA_035543175.1 Candidatus Acidiferrum sp. | reverse complement strand
ACAAGATAGCTGACTTGATTGGGTCCGGTCGCTTTAGCTCAGCATTTGCTCAACTTGAGGAACTCAGGCGGACCGATTCGACAGACGCTGAGTTCTATGTACTCACGTTCAATTACTACTACATGAAATCGCAGCGTGACTACCTCCTGCTCGGACGGGACCATCCCGAAAAGGATTCGACTTTTCTAATGTTGCAGTCGGATAGCGGCAGGCCTGCGGGCTATTTGTCAGACACGACTGTGGTGGATCTCGACACCTTACGTGTTGGAATCAATGTACTCAAGGAAGGTTTAAGACTCTATCCTGATCGGCTGGACATGTGGTTTGGTCTGGTTGAGGCGATGGAGAACTCTGGGTTGTACAATGAAATGTCCTCGGCATTATCCGGCATGCTCACGCGCCATCAGGCAAATGGAGGGAAGTGGCTTTGGTCTTTCTCGCAACCGCTTTCCGAAGACCCACAGCAGTTTGTTCTTGAGAACACTCAGGCAAGAATTTCGGGGCTTTTCGAGGTGGGAACAGAGTTAGCTGATAGTCTTGGTGCTTCCGTGTCAGAGCAGCTGGTGACGTGTTTCCCAAACAGCCCGTATGGACATGCCAACCTAGGGGCGATCTACCTGGCAAGAGGCAACTACGAGGCGAGCTTGTCACACCTCACGCAAGCTCACAACATCGCTCCCGACGATGGTATAGTCATTGCCGATTTGGCGGAACTCTATGTACGAACCGGCCAAATCGACAAAGCCAAGCAGTACTACCAAGAGCTCTCTCAAGTTGGGACTCCGGAGGAGAGAAAAATCGCGGTCAAGAAGTTAAAGGAATTAAGTAAATAGCTTCGTTCTTTCACTGTTAACGCCTCCTTGACCGCGCCGGGGGGTGCGGCTATATTGGCGGACTCAAAACGGAAAGAGAGCCTATGTCAGCCGCATACAAGCAACCGATAGTTACTCCAGAAATGGTCGCCCAGCACGGCCTTAATTCGGAAGAGTACGAAAAAATCAAAAAGATTCTCGGCCGCGAGCCCAATTACACCGAGCTCGGCATCTTCAGCGTCATGTGGTCGGAGCATTGCTCCTACAAGAACTCCATCGCTCTGCTCAAGACGCTGCCGCGCGATGGCTCCAGTCTTCTCACTAAAGCCGGTGAAGAAAACGCCGGAGCGGTTGATATCGGCGACGGCCTGGCCGTGGTGTTCAAAATTGAGTCGCACAATCATCCCTCGGCGATAGAACCGTATCAGGGCGCTGCAACCGGTGTCGGCGGCATTCTTCGCGATATTTTCACGATGGGCGCACGGCCGATCGCGTCGCTGAATTCCCTCCGGTTCGGATCACCGGATAATCCGCGCGTGCGGTATCTGGTCGACGGTGTGGTGCGGGGGATTGGGGATTACGGCAACTCGTTTGGCGTTCCGACCGTGGCGGGGGAGGTGTTTTTCGATGAATCGTACACCGGCAATCCGCTGGTCAATGCCATGGCGGTGGGGATTGTCAAGTCGGATCGTCTGGCGTTTGCGAAAGCGGCCGGCGAAGGAAATCCGATCATGATGGTCGGCTCGAAGACCGGCCGCGACGGGATTCACGGCGCGACGTTTGCCTCCGAGGAGATCAGTGACAAGTCACAGGAGAAGCGGCCATCGGTGCAAATCGGGGACCCGTTTACGGAGAAACTGTTGCTCGAGGCGACTCTGGAGATCATCGACAATGATCTGATAGTCGGTATCCAGGACATGGGGGCGGCGGGGCTGACGTGTTCTTCATCGGAGATGTCGGCTCGTGGCAAGGCGGGGGTCGAGATCAATATCGATAAAGTGCAGGTGCGGGAAACCGCGATGACGCCGTACGAGATTCTCCTTTCGGAATCACAGGAGCGGATGCTGGTATGTGTCAAAAAGGGGAAAGAGGCTGAGGTCACGGGGATATTCGACAAGTGGGGGCTCGACTCGACCATTATCGGTCAGGTCACCGGTGATGGTCTGATGACCGTGAAGCTCGATGGTGAGGTTGTGGCGCAGATACCTTCGGAGGTGCTCGTGCTCGGCGGTGGGGCGCCGGTGTATCATCGGGAGACGCGGCGGCCGACGTACATGGATGAATTGAACAAACTCGATATGTCGAAACTCCCCTCGCAGCAGAACTGGAATGACGTATTAGTCACGATGCTCGGGTCACCGAACCTTTGCCATAAGGGTTGGGTGTTCGAGCAGTATGACTCGATGGTGCGCACGAATACGGCGATAGGTCCGGGTTCAGATGCGGCGGTGCTTCGGATTCGAAAGACGAAAAAGGCACTGGCGATGAGCACCGACTGCAACGGGCGGTACTGTTATCTCGATCCGAGGCTCGGAGCGCAGTCCGCAGTAGCCGAGGCGGCACGCAATATCGTCTGCTCCGGCGGGCGTCCGCTGGCGATTACCAATTGTCTGAATTTCGGAAATCCGTACAAGCCGGAAGTGTACTATTGTTTTGCGGAGGCAGTTCGCGGTATGGGCGAAGCTTGCCGGGTATTCGATACGCCGGTGACAGGCGGAAATGTGTCGTTCTATAATGAAGATCCGGAACGGGCGGTGTTTCCGACGCCGACCATCGGCATGATGGGGCTGGTCGAAGACATTTCGCATATTACTACTCAGTGGTTCAAGGAAGAGGGGGATGTGATATTCCTGATTGGCCGGAATAGCGAGGAGCTTGGCGGCTCGGAATATCTCCATACCGTTCTCAAAATGACGCAGGGGCCGATTCCGAAGATCGATCTGGAGTTCGAGAAAAAGTTGCA
>DATKJY010000096.1:0-4233 GCA_035543175.1 Candidatus Acidiferrum sp. | reverse complement strand
CGCTTCAGGACCGTCTCGATCCCGGCGCGGCGGGTTTTGCGGATGATCTCCACCGGCGCTTCTTCCTCGTCTTCATCGGAATCGTAGCGTCCCCGCGACGATTTCCCGATATCCGAGGAGTGCAGGTAGGCTGCCCGTTCCATGCCGATATCGACAAAGGCCGCCTGCATCCCGGGGAGCACTGTCTTGATCTTGCCCTTATAAATGTCACCGACCATGCGTTCGGTGTCGGGGCGCTCCACCTGCAGTTCGACCAGCTTGTCGTCTTCGAGAATGGCCAGCCGTTTCTCATACTCCGTAGAGTTGATGAGGATCTCCTTTTTCACTTAATCTCCTTGTCCCCCTTGCAAACTTCGCCAAAGACTTCGCCCGGTCGAAGTCTGAAGCCGTTAATGAACGATACCCCGTCCATGTCGCCACGTCCTTCTGGAACCACCTTTGTCAGCTCGACCGCCGAATGGGCGCATTGCACGAGCAGGTGTTTTCTGTCCGGAAGGACCGTGCCGGGACGGGCATCAGAATTTGTTTCTATCCCGGCCAACTTGCAGGCCAGGATTTTGACCCTCTTCCCCCTGAAACTCGTCATTGCCCCCGGTCGAGTCGCCAGCCCGCGCACGAAATTTCGGACATGCCCGGCGGGAAGTCCGAAATCGATCGTGGCGTTGAATGGCGTAATCTTGGGGGCGGCGCTGGCGTGCGCATCATCCTGCGGTATGGCCCGGTACCCACCGCTTTCGATAATGTCCAGCGTCTGAAGCAGGAACGGCCCGGCCATCGCCGACATCCGGGCGTAGAGCGAATCAAACGTCTCGTCCGGGTCGATCGAGGTCTTTTCCTGCAGAATGACATCGCCGGTGTCCACGGTGCGCTTCAAGAAGAACGCGGACAAACCGGTTTCGGTCTCGCCGTTGATCAACGCCCAGTTGATCGGGGCCGCCCCCCGATATTTGGGCAACAGCGAGCCGTGAATATTGATCGACCCGAGTCGCGGCAGTTGGAACAGCCGCTCCGGCAGTATCCGGAACGCCACCACCACGAACAGGTCGGCGTGAAGTCCGGCCAGGGCCTGGTACAGATCCTCGGATTTGAGCGACACCGGCGACAGAACCGACAGACCATGCTTGACCGCTTCCTGCTTCACCGGGGTTTGAAGCAGTTTACGGCCACGGCCGGCCTGTTTGTCGGCGCCGGTCACGACAGCCAGGATCTGATGCCGGCTAGTAACCAGACTGATGAGTGGGACGCACGCAAATTCGGGCGTACCCATAAAAACGATGTTCATGTAATCAAGAGTCGCGGCCGGAGCGCCTCACGATTTGAGGCGAACCGAATGAAAACGAGCGCGGGAGCTTAAGATGCAGCGGCTAATTTCTTGAGCCGCCCTTTCAGCAAGGTCCTGGCGATCGGCGAAATGTAGTCTATGAACAGCTTACCCTCGAGATGGTCGAATTCGTGAAGTATCGCCCTGGCCCCCAGGCCGTTGGCCTCCAATTCGAATGTCTGACCATTGATGTCCATCGCCCGCACTCTGACCGAGGCGGGGCGGATGATTCTCTGGTAGATTCCCGGGAACGACAAACAGCCTTCTTCCAGCTCAACTTCGCCGTTGGTCCCGATTATCTCCGGATTGATAAACACTTTGAGGGTAGCTTTCAGATCGACCGCAGACAGGTCGACTATAAACACGCGCTTACGCACGCCGATTTGTACCGCCGCCAGACCCAGACCCTGTGCTTTCTTCAGAGTGTCCACCATGTCGGACACCAAATCTTTCACTGTCTGGTCGACACTGTCGACCGGCTGGGAAATCTCCCGCAAGATCGGGTCGCCATATTTGACGATCGGTCGCTCTGCCACGCCTGCTCCTGTCACCTGCGACTCTACTTGTCCACCTTGCCGGCGATCGAGCTCCTCAAGAATTCGAGCTTGGTCTCATCGTTGATCTTGAGAACAATCCGATTCTTCTCTTCGTCGATTGCGAAGATGGTGCCGAACATACCGCCTGAGGTGACGACTTTGTCGCCTTTCTTTAATTCCTGCAAGAGCTTTTCATGCTCTTTCTGTTTCTTTCGCTGGGGCCGGATCAAAAGCAGGTACATGATGACAAACATCAACCCGATCCAGACCAGCGTCACGATGGCGCTAGAGCCCGATTGCTCGCCGCCCGCCATCAAAATTGGCCAATGGTGAATCAAAACTACTCCATTAGTTAATATTCTCTATCGGCATTCAGTTCAAAATCTGAACACCGCCTGTAACATACTAATATACAACAGCCTCCACGACCTGCCAAACTAAAATCTCCACTCTAAAAACGCCCGATTCTTCGGTCTGTTCCCCACTGAATGGACTGCTCGGACCCTTATTTGCACCCCTTGTGAGGATACCTACAACTTGTTAGCTTATCTCCCATGACCTCCCGCTCAACAGCAGTTGCCCTGCTCCTCACCATAGTCCTTGTCGCTCCTTCAGTTGTCTCTGCACTTGACAAGATGATTTGCGCCGGCTGCGGCAAAGAGATCGTCAGCGGGAAGTGGCTGGAATACAATGGCAAATACTACCACGCCGAGCATTTTGTCTGCGCCTATTGCAAGAAGCCCATTCCCGAGGCGAAGTACTACGAGTGGGACGGCAAGGTCTATGATTCCGCCTGCTACTACAAGCATATCGTTCCCCGGTGCGCCTTTTGTGGCAAGCCGCTTCAAGGGGATTGGGTCACATTCGAAGGTAAGAATTATCATGAGCAATGTTATGACGATCACATCGCCCCACATTGCGCGTACTGCGGCAAGCTGCTCGGAGAGAATTGGATAACCTATCATGGCAAGAGCTATCATCAAGACTGCTTTGATCAACATATTGCGTTGCGCTGCTCCGTGTGCGGCGACACAATTTCCGGAAGGTACCTTGAGGACGAGTGGGGCAACAAGTACCATGAGCGACACCAAAACGATCCCCGCTGTTTCTCATGTGGCCGCATCCTGTGCTCTGCAACAAAGGGGGGCGAGACGTATCCCGACGGGCGCGTCATCTGCGGTCTTTGCCTGCCCAGCACGATCAAAACGCTCGATGTTGCCCAGAGGATTATGCTCGAAGTCAAGGACAGTCTGGCGGCGTGTGGGATCGTCATCAAGCGCGACAAAATTCCTCTCAAGTTCGCCGACTCCAAAGAGATGGCGAAACTCCAGGAATCCGATCGGACCGACCTCACCGTACGCGGTTATACCTACTTTGAAAAATCGACCATGATGTACGGTCTGATCACCGAGCGAAAATTCCTGATCTACGTTCTCTACGGTATGCCGGAGACCGATTTCCGGGGAATCATCGCTTACGAATTGATGCACGTCTGGCTGGGGTTGAACGCTCCTATGTACCAGAACCGCCAAATGGTTGAGGGGAGCTGCGGCTATGCCATGTCTATTATTCTGAACAAAATCGACACCGAGCCGGCGCGGCACTTCATAAAGATGACACTTGCTCTGCCGGATAAAGACTACAGCGACGGCTTACGATATGTGACGGCCGAGGTCGACAAGCGCGGCCTTTCCGGCTGGCTCGACTACCTTAAAGATCACACCGAACCGCCCTGGTGAGATGCAACTCGACGGTTACTAAATCCTCCGCAAATACTCAATCACGACCGTCGCGGAGTTGGCCGCCGCATGCTTGAAGAACTGCTCGATCTCCACCTGCGCCGTCGATGATCCCGAACCACCGGCCAGGTCCGAGGCCGAGCGGAATATCACGAACGGCACCCCATTGACCGTGCACACTTGCGCCACCGCCGAAGATTCCATGTCGGTTATTTCGGCTTTGAACTCCTTCGTCAGCCACGCCCGCTTTTCTTTGCTGTCGATGAACTGATTCCCCGTCACGCCGACCCCACCGACTCGAAGCTGGGGTGTTCGGTCTCCGACCACCTGAAGCTTGAGGGACTCAGCCTCAATCACACGCGCCATTGCCAACATCGCGCTGTCAGCATGGAAAACCTTCTCGTTGACGACATTATTCTTCGACGGGATGTACACCGCCAAGCTATCGCTCTGAAAACCGTCCTTACCGATGTAGCCGTAATCATGCTCGATCCACTCTGAACACACGACAATATCGCCGATCTTGACCGCGCTGTCGATTGCCCCGGCGATTCCGGAGAGCAACACGGCCTTGGGATGGTATTCATCGAGCATCTTCTGAGTGGTCATGGCCGCATTGGCCATCCCCATTCCTGCC
>DATKJY010000095.1:0-3629 GCA_035543175.1 Candidatus Acidiferrum sp. | reverse complement strand
CGGTCGCAATCCAAGTCGTAGCTCGATTCCGCTTCGGACTCGACATGTCGGAAAAGCCTGCCGGCATGCCATCCTGCTGCGCGTCGTAGGTCGGCGTTTCGAACGGTCGAACTATTAAGATCAGGGATACGAGAACTACCGGCCCTTCTACCACTAACCAGGATTCGTCGCTTCTCCAGTGAGAAACCCGACACTCACAGGACCCTGGCCAGAATATGTCGGGTTCCACGCTGAGCCACCAATAGATTGGCCGCTGCGGTATCACCGCGAATTTCCCCCGAAATGTTGGTTTCGCAAATAATCGACCGCATGAAACCGCGACCTACGAAATTGCGCAGAATCGCAAATAAACCACCCTACATCACCACCCCGCTCGCATTACGAGAGGGACACGACTGCACTTGCGAGCATAAATCGCAACGCAATCGAGAGAGACGATCACCATGGAATATCAAAAAGTAACAAAACGAACCCATTTGCCATTGTGCCACAACAACTGCGTACGTATCGCCTCATCATGTTTACGCGCGAAGCGCATATAGTCCAGACAGCGTCTGGTCCAGTCAACGTCTGGCCCATTTGCCGTTGTGCCGCAACACGCGTGGCGTTCACGGTTGTCCACCCAACGGATGGCTTCTGCCGTAAGTAGGTCATGCCTACTCGGGGCATGACTGCATGGTCGCAATCCACGTGCGCGACAGACGTCCCCGTCTGCCCGCCCCAAGGTCGGGCTGTGGCAAGAAATTCAGTAACCCACCCATCGGGTGGGCCCTTGATGAATGCGATGATGAGAGAGATGACAAAACGAACCCATTTGCCATTGTGCCACGACAACCTCATCCGACTTAGGCGGCGAGGAAGAAGCCAATGAATCTCTCCTTTGCCATGTTGACGGCAAATCTCACGTTTGCGTCAGGTAAAAGAGACATCGTCTCCCTTCTCCCGTTTTCGGGAGAAGGTGCCCGCCCTTGGCGGGCGGTTGAGGGCTTATATGGAGAAAAATTGTCGAATGAAAAACACCAAAACGAACCCATTACCGGCAGCTCTACCCGCCCCTACCACCGCCCCCGTGCGAGCCGGAACCGGGACTTCTTCATAAGCAACCGGTTCTTTCGCAAAATGCGAAACACCTGCCACCAACTGACGATCGGCGACGACGGGTGCCGGCAGATCTCCCGGCGGATCTCCGAAATGGTGGCAAACGGGTCCTGGCGCACAATCTGCACCACCCGCGCCCCCACCTCATCGGGCGTTATGGGTATGGCGTCGATTCGGGAAGATGTCAATTCGGAAAAGGGGTGAAGCTCCGGCGGTGCGAAATTATCGACCACCGTCACTCGGGAGACTTCATGGCTTTTTTTTTTGGTCCGCCATCTGGCGATACCCGATCGAACAGCGTACGGGCCTCGTCGACACTCGGGAATGACTGCAGGACATTGTCGAACTCGAGCAACTGGTAGATCTCCTGCACGTTAGATATCATTCCGGCCAGCTTGATATCGCCTTCGTTGAGTCGGACTTCCTTGATGTGCGAGATGAAAATGCCCCAGCCGGCCGAAGAAATGTAGTCAACTCCGGCCAGGTCGATGATGATCCGAAACCGCCCGCGTTTCAGAAGGGAATCGATAACTTCCTCGAGTTCGCCGGCCGTCAAAGTATCAATGACACCGTCGACCCGTATCTCTGACACGGAGCGATCTAATCCGCTTTCCGAAAGTGATATGCTTATCGTATCCATGCGCCGAAATGGTTTACTGGGGACTTTCGCCCGCCAAACCAAAGAACGCCAAAAATGGCGTCCGCGCAAGCGAAATTCTCATGTAGCAGGCCGGCAGTATGTGCCGAACCAGCCTCAGGAACGCGGCGGCTCTACTTCGTTTACGGATTCGGTGCGCGCTAACGCCCGACCGACAATGAACGTCACGTCGTCATTCTGGCGGGTCGATCCGGAGAAAGAATCAAGTTCCTCGACAAGCGCGTGCGAGAGAGTCGCAATCTTGTCGAGCGCGCCGTTGCGAAGTTGATTGAGCAGGAACTGTGATAGCCGGTCCAGACCATATTGACGACGCTCGCGGTCGACCGCTTCGGTGATGCCGTCGGTGTACATGAAAAACAGATCGCCCGGTTCGATATTAAGCGTAATCTCTTCGAGGCCGTCGGCAAAACTCTTACCGAGCGTGACGTCGAGTCCCAGCGGCATGCCCGATGGATTGACTTTAAGGAGCTTGTCCGATTTCGCCTGATACAAAAGCAGCGGGTTATGCCCGGCCGAGACGACATGAAGCTGCCTGGCCTCGGCATCGAAAATGACCATCAGCACGGTGATAAACATGCCGGGCGGCATGTTCCGCACCAGATAGTCGTTTACCAGCCGAAGCGTGTCTTTGGCTGAAATCGCGTCGTGCGCTTCAATCTGGATCACCGTCCTGAGCATCGACATGACCAACGATGCCGGCACGCCCTTTCCCGAAACGTCGGCGACGACCATGCAGTACCGCTTTTCGCCGGTCTCGAAAATATCGTACAGATCGCCTCCGACCATCGATGCTGCGCGATAATAGGTCTCGATCTCAAGCCCCGGTATTCGAGGCAGCTCGTGTGGTAACAGGGTCTTTTGGATCTGCGAGGCCACTTCGATCTCTTTGGCCATGCGTTCACGTTCGATGAGATTGCGGCGGTCCCGTCCGAGGCGCGTTATCATATCGTTGAGGGCTCGGCTGATCTCGAAAAACTCATCCGCTCCCTCGAGCGGCAACTCGGTTTCCAGATCACCGGAAGTAAATCGCCGGACGCGCTCGGTAATTTTGACGATCGGCTTTACGAAATAGTTTGAGAGCAGATAGATGCCCACAATACCGATCAGGAGCAGTGCTGCAGTTAACAGGAGCGCCTTGCGGCGGGCGTCGGCGAGAAGTGACTGCATCTGCGCCGACGAATAGGTTATGTAGACGGAGCCGATGATCCGCTCGCCGGTTTTGATCGGCAGGATGAGATAATTGAGAGGTTCGTCGTCTTGCGTGAATCGCTGCGGCCGACCTACTCGTGAAGGATCGAGCCCTTCCGGAAAATGATACGGCTTGCGAATATTGCGGATGTCGTCGGAGTGCGCCAGAATCATCCCGGTCGAATCGGTCAGCACCACGAGCTTGAGCATCGGATTGGAGCGCACGTAACTGACGATGAGCTCATCAAATTCGACATCGCTGCGACGGTTGATAATATATCCGCCGGCTTGGTCGCCGATCGTCTTGCCGAGCGCTTCGACCGTTTCATCGAGGTGGACGTAGACCTCCCGGGTAGTGCGGGAATCTACATAGTAGAACGCGCCCGCGACTATCAAACTGACGATGAAGAACGTCCAGAATGAGAACTTCACGCGAAGGGTGAAGAGTCGGCGCAGCAACGGCGGCGTGCTCGTGAGCGGCTCTTTGATCCGCTTGATCATGCGGAGCTCGTTGAACCCGGCCGCCGAGATATACTCGACCGAATCCATGATCTTCTGGATCATGTAGAACCCGAGTCCCCCTTTGCGACCGGACTCGACTAAGCGTTCCAGGTCCAGCTTGCCGGCCCCTTGCGGCTCGAACGATCGACCGGAATCGATAAGCGAAAAAGCGATCAGCTTCTTG
>DATKJY010000094.1:0-2218 GCA_035543175.1 Candidatus Acidiferrum sp. | reverse complement strand
CTCGTGGTGATTAGTGCCGTAGCGGTCAGCGACCATCCGGGCATAGCGGGTTTCATCGAAAGCTTCTTCCTTGAATCCCACGGAATATGTATTGAGTTTGAATTTTCCGGCCAACGATGCGTACGCCGTAGTAAGTCCGGAGTCCACACCGCCGCTGCACATCGTGCCGAGGGGAACATCAGACATCAGTCGAAGCCTGACGGAATCATCGAGAAGTTCGCCAAGCTGGCTGACGGCGGTTGCCTGATCGATTTCGAAGTGTTTTTCCCCGACCGGGACGTCCCAGAAACTCCTGGTAGTAACCGTGCCGTTTTCCCAGATGAGGATGTGGCCGGGGAGCAGGCACTTGATATTATTGAACATCGTCTGCTCGCCGGCGGCAAAACGGAAAATGAGATACTCTTCGAGGGCCTTTTCATTTACCTCTCGCGGTACGCCGGGATGTTCGAGAATGGCTTTAATCTCTGAGCCGAAAATCAGCCGGTTATCATGCACGAGATAGTAAAAGGGCTTGATGCCCAGGCGGTCGCGCACGAGGACAAGGCGCTTTTTGATGTCATCCCAGATGGCGAACGAGAACATGCCGTTCATCTGCTTGAAACCGTCAATGCCGTCCTGTTCGTACAGGTGGACGATTGTCTCAGTGTCGCATCTGGTTTTGTAGACATGTCCCTGAGAAATCAGGCGGTTGTGGATATCGAGATGGTTGTAGATTTCGCCGTTAAAAACAATCCAGATGCGACCGTCTTCGTTAGACATGGGCTGATGGCCCAGGGCAAGATCGACGATGCTCAGGCGTCGGAAACCGAGTCCAACATTGCCGTTGAGATAGAGGCCGCTGTCGTCCGGACCGCGGTGGGTCATGATGTCGGTCATGCGGCGGAGAACCTGCTCGTCTACCGGTCGATGGCTGTCGAAATTGACTACACCGCAAATGCCGCACATACTAATCGCCTTAGAACTTGAGGGGGACTTTGGAAATCACCCATCGGAATTTACCGGTTTTAGTCCGCTCAATCGAGTTCACGAATTCGATTTCAACTTTCATACCTTCGCCCACCCGCTTGCGGAATTCGCTCAGAAGGTGTTCGGAGTCTTTATCCTGGTAATCGGGGCGTCGGACTATCTTTATACGGATATGATCGCGGTCTTCCTGGATTATTTGCGATTCCTCAATCATGTGCATCGGCTTGAAGGGGTGAGTGAGGATCGACGACGATATGTAGCGCCCGTCAAGCGTGGTAATGATATCTTCGTCTTTGGTCGTGATATCCTCCATCAGAGGAAACTGCCGCCCGCAGCTGCATGGTGACGTCTTCAGCGCGGTAATGTCGCTGGTGACATAACGAAGCAGCGGCATGGCGAAATTGTGGAGGCCGGTGGCACAGATTCTGCCCATTTCACCCGGTTTCGCCGGCGAGCCATCCGCGCTCATGACTTCGGTTATTCCGAAGTCCTCGTTCAGATGCCTTCCCTTGTGTGCTTCGCATTCCGTTGCAAACACCACTCGCTCGGCCATGCCGTAGAAGTCATACAGCTTGCACTCAAACGCCTTCTCAATTGCTTCACGCTGGTGCGGAAAGAGCGTCTCCGAAGAGGTAAAGGCGGCTTTCAACGGGAAGGTCTGGTTGGTGCTCAGGAGATAGGATGCGATGATGAACATGGTCGAAGGATATCCTTCGACCGCCGCCGGCCTGAACGATTTAAGCTGCTGGGCATAAATAGCCAGATTGCTCGGCGACATGTGGAAACTCGAGAAGAAGAGATGATTCAGAAGCCAGTTTTTGCGCCAGAAGGGGGGCTTGGTCTGTGTGATAGGAACTACGACACGGCCCAGAAAGAAGGCCATTCGGTCGCCCGGGTTGATTCCGGCTGTTCGTTTCTGCCGCCAATCAGCTACATTCTTGATCAAGCACGTGTACGCATCGTAGTAGAACTCGAGGGGAGAACCGGTAGTGCCGCTGGTGTGACCCAGTATCAGTCGGGAATGGTCGATGTTGTCGGCTACCATCTCGTGCAAATGGGTGCGAATATCGTCGCGGGTGAGCGGCGGCAGTTTTGCCAGGTCATCCACCGATCTGAGGTCCGATGGCTTCAATTTATTTTTGGTCATCAGGTCGCGATAATAAGGCACGCGCTCATAGCAATGGTTGACCAGCATCCGTTGTCGCTCATCCTGATATTCCTTAAGTTGCTCCCGAGTGAACCACTGCTGTCG
>DATKJY010000093.1:0-3252 GCA_035543175.1 Candidatus Acidiferrum sp. | reverse complement strand
AACCGGCCCGAGGTACTCGACCCGGCACTACTGCGCGCCGGCCGATTTGACCGGCAGATCGCCGTCGGCAATCCAGACGTGATCGGCCGCCAGCAAATCCTCAAGATTCACAGCCAGGGAATTAAACTGTCAGCCGATTTTGACCTGGAGCGCGCGGCCCGCATAACGCCCGGCTTCAGCGGCGCTGACCTGGCAAATGTGATGAACGAAGCGGCGCTGCTGGCTGCTCGCCGAAAAGCCGAGACAGTAACATTGGATGATTTCCAGGTTGCCATTGAGCGAGTGGTCGCCGGATTGGAGAGAAAGAGTCGAGTCATGAACGAACAGGAGCGCACCACTGTGGCATACCACGAGTCGGGACACGCGCTGGTCGCGGAACTCGTGCCCCATGGCGACCCGGTCAGCAAGATCAGCATCATCCCGCACAGTCGTGGAGCATTGGGTTACACGATGCAAATGCCGACGGAGGATCGTTACCTGCTCACCATTGACGAGCTGCAGGACCGCATTGCCGTGATGCTGGGTGGGCGTGCCGCCGAGAGGATCGTGTTCAACACTATCAGCACCGGAGCGAGCGATGATATTATGCGGGCAACCGAGCTGGCCCGGCGTATGGTGACGGAATTCGGCATGAGCGAGAAACTTGGCTCCGTGCGCTACGCCGGTCAGCAGCTTCAATACCTAGGTAGCGCGATTGGAGATGACAGCCAAATCAGCCCCGAAACTCGTCAAGTGATCGACGGCGAAGTCCAGCGCATTGCTACCGAGCAGTACGAGCGCGCCCAGGTTTTTCTAAAAGAGCATCGCTCGGCACTGGAGACCCTAGCCCAACAACTCTTGAAGCAGGAAACGGTCGACGGCGCTGCGGTGAAGCAAGCATTAGGACAGAGAGTCAGCTAACGGAAGAGCTGAAAAGTCGAACGTATCAACCCCAACCGGTAAGGCGGGTATATATCCCCAAACCGGATGCAATTAGCTTGCGGGGCGGATGAAGTGCTCGTCACGATGCGGGTCCATGTTGCAGAAACTGGAATTGACGGTGCATGAGAGGAAGACGCGGGCCTGCAAACTGCCACAAGAGAAACTCGATTTTCTGGGATACACGTTTGGACGCAGCTACTCGTCGCGGAGGGGCGAGGCTATCTGGGCACCGTACCGTCAAAGAAGCGGGTGATTCGCATCTGTGAGGCAGTCAGCAGCGAAACTAGGCGGAATAAAACCCTGCTGGATCAAGAATGGGTGGTGGGAAGGCTCAACCGGCTGATGATCAGATGGGCCAACTATTTCTGTCTGGGTCCAGTCAGCCAAGCCTAACAGGTTTTGGAACGGCACGCTCGGAAGATGCTGCGTCAAGTATATTTAATCGGCTGGCGCCGAGGAAACCGTGTCCACGGTGTCCAAGAAGTATTTCTCGGGGACGTACAGTTTGCGTACGACTCGTTCTAACGTGTCAGGCATATATTTGATCCACAGTTTGATGGGAACATCCTCCAGGTCGGTACACCACGGGGAGCTGCATAAGGACAGCATAAAATCCATCAGGAATCGAATGTTGGTCGCGAGGTGGCCATTATACTCGTGGTGGGCCCTTTGCGCCTGGATCCACTCTTCATGCATGCTATGCCCAATTTCGGATTCGAGGAACTCCTCGAAGCTCGCGACAATCATTTCGAAGCCCACCTCATCTTCGCCGCTCTCGATAAACTCCCCGTATTGGCGGCCCACTTCTGAATCGTGGAAGCCACGGTATGTCAGCACGCGCAAGTACGCCTCGTTCAGCGGCTCGGCGAGCAACCGCTCCTTGGGCAAACCGTAGGTCAGCCTTAGATTGATGGCATCGTATTTGCCGGTGTGGCGTTCCTCTTCAGCGATCCCGAGACTTGGAATTCGAGCGAGGATTTCGCGGAAGCGGATGTACTCCTTGGGCTCGACGATAATTTTGATACCTGCCACATCCGGGATCTCGAGTTCGAGCGGATCCGACTGCGTCATTCCGTTCTTGATGCTTTTGAGAATGCGCCTCTCCGCATGGTTAAACTCCTCGACCATCGTCTCGGGCGGCGTAATCAGTTGATCCTTGGCTATGCCGAGATTTCGAGCTCGCTCTTCGGCAAGAAGGTCAGCGTTGGCACGGATGCGTCCCAGCATGAAGTCGATGATCCTGCGCGACCCCTTCTCGGCTATCCGCCGATATCGCTTTATGCGCGAGGAGCCGACAAACTCCTGCCTGTCCCCGAATTGGGCCGCATAGATCACGCCGTCTATCGGCGTGTCTCGATAGAAATCCTCTGGGAAGCGGCCGTACTGGAGCCGCATCGCCTCAATGCGCGCCGTCGTATAGCGCGGGTGTGCTATGGCGAAATCCTTGAGCTGCCCCTTGGTGCTTATGGGGTAGTGGATGGGCGAAACCCCATGAAATGCCTCAAGCAGGTCACGGGCAAACCAATCGATCCAGAGCCTGGCGATATACGAGTTAAAATTGACAATGGTCTTCAGCCGCATCACGTCGCCGGGCGCAGGCTTGCCGACCATCCAACGGGAGATCACCTCGGATAGCGAGGATCTATGGATGAAACTATCGATTCGCAACATAAAGACCCCCTACAACAATCGCAAAGTCGCTGCCCCGCTCATGCGCCGAACAAGCCAGCCGCCGCATCGGTTCACGCCTTAGCTTAAGACAAATCGAGTGAGTTCTGTTTCTCTCTGAATCATTTTACAACCAAAGCACTATCTGCAAATGGTGGAAATTCCGAACTGATTGTTAAGGAAGCAGCGTGATACAATCCGCAACTCCTGCCGGATGGAAAGTCCTTGCTTTTCACCTTTGGCAGTGGCCCCTCATACAAAAACATCGTACAGTCGCTACAATCAGGTGAGCGCAAGAATTTATTTCCAGGCGACACTGCCAGATACATACCAACTGGTCATATTGTATACGCATTGGAAAACACTCTCTTTGAAGAACTGAAGCAACGGGTGCCTACGAAATAAGCGCGACTGACCACGATCCACATCGATGAAAGCCTGAACCGCACCATGGCGTCACAAGCCTGTCAACCGATGCTATCCCGAAGTCGCGTGTATACGGAAATGTGACTTACATTCAATTATCGGATATTCAACGCCAGCATAAAAGGGACCTAGTAGCAGCCGCTCGCCGATATCAATTAAAACAGCCAAAAACCGCATCTGGGACAGAGAGTTTTTCCCGGGTTCAACGAACGGTACCTGTTTGATACCGGTAAGGGG
>DATKJY010000092.1:0-4618 GCA_035543175.1 Candidatus Acidiferrum sp. | reverse complement strand
TGCGTCAATTGGATGCCGCTGCCGCCATCAGGAATGTGATACATCCACATTTCGCCGGCGCCCAGGCTTCGCTCACTTGTAAAATGCTTTCGAGCGACGATATACGGCTGCTTCGGGTGCCAGATACCGTTATTCAACAGGCGGTAATCTTCCTTTGTAATCTGAACCCGGTTGCTGCCGTCGGCGTCCATCATCCAGATGTTGTCGCCGCCGCCGCGGTCGCTCGTGAACAGAATCTTCTTCCCATCGGGGCTATAGCGCGGTTGAATCTCGTACGGTAGTCCGCCTGAAAGCAGCGTGGCCGTGCCTCCCTCGATCGGAAGGGTAAAAATGTCGCCGACCAGGTCGAATACGATCTGCTTTCCATCCGGACGTACATCGACACTTATCCAGGTCCCCTCGCTGGTCTCGAATTGCACGGTGTCGCTGGGAAGGTGCGGGACGCTGACATCCCATTTCTTCGAATCGGCCCCCTTCGAACTATCCGCAGGTTTACCCGGTTCAGCGGCACTCACTTGTCCGAAAATCAGGGCAAGCGAAACCAGTTGAATGACAATCTTACGAGCCTTCGACGGCATAGTGGTTGATCCTTCCTGACGGGAATCTCTCCTGAAGGAGTTCATTCGGTTACCCGCACGTTGTATCGGACATTTCAAATTTTTCCGTATGGATAGAATATGAAGAGAAGAAGGGAGATGGCAAAGAGCACCCAGATGCCATGTGGTAGCTCGTGGAACCGGCCAGTCAGTATCTTAAATAAAGGGTAAAGTACAAAGCCGGCAGCCATTCCGAAACCGATATTATAAGTAAACACCATTAATGCTACCGTCGCAACCGAAGGAAACAGCTCTGAATAGTCATCAAACGGCAGGTCTTTGATCGGTGATAGCATCAGAAATCCCACAATTATTAACGCTGGTCCGTACGCTACCGCCGGTACAGCTACGAATAACGGCGCTACGAAGAGGCACAGCACAAACAGAGTAGCTGTTACCAGCGATGCAAATCCGCTTCGGGCGCCGGCTTCGATACCGGTGGCGGATTCTATGTAGGCCCCGGTAGTCGAGGTTCCCAACAGCGCGGCCGCGGTGGTCGCGACTGCATCGGCCATCATCGGCTTTTCAATCTGCGGCAGATTTCCGTGCGTGTCCAGCAGCTTCGCTCTTGCTGACAATCCGATAAGTGTCCCCATCGTGTCTACAAAAGCCAGGATGAACAAGACGAGGATGATAGGCAGGAAATCAAGCGACAGCGCACCGCCTATGTCCAGCTTGAACAGGAGGGGAGACAGCGATGGCGGAGCAGATACAATTTGATCGGGCAATTTTGCATATCCGACCACAAACGACCCGATGGTGGTGACCAGAATGCCCAGCAAGATCGCCGCCGGGACCTTTCGTATCATGAGCACCGAGATGAGCAGAATGCAGAAGATCGCCAATAGAGGACCGGTAGCAGAGAGGTCACCAATCTTTACCGGAGCGCCGGGAATGCCGGATCGAATCAGTCCGGATTCATTCAAGCCAATAAACATGATAAATAAGCCGATACCCGCTGCAAAACTCCGCTTGAGGCAGACCGGGATGGCGGTCGTGATCCATCCTCTGATCCGAAGGGCTGTAATGATGATGAAAATTACGCCCGAGATACAGACGGCCCCCAGTGCCTTTTGCCAGGGAAATCCCATGCCGAGGCAGACGGTGTAAGCGATGAAAGCGTTTTCCCCCATGTATGGCGCGATGGCAAAGGGCCTGCGCGCGTAGAATGCCATAACCAGGGTGCCGATCACGGCTGCGATTATCGTCGCAGTTGTGTTTGCTTCTTTAGGAACCCCCCCAGCCGAAAGAATGGCCGGGTTCACGATGACGATATAGGCCATCGCAAAGAATGTTGTAATGCCGCCGAGCAGTTCCCGTCGGTATGTCGTCCCGAGAGCGTCGAACGCAAAAAAGGTTTTCATCCCACCACCAGAAAAACCGTCCGCTCCGGTGCGATTTTCAAGGCATCATGACCGCATGCACGTTTTGGTCAGCGATATTTATATTTCGGCTCCCATCCGGCCTTGCCGTTTGGCAGAAGATCAAGGAAGTGCCACACGCTGCAAAAGTCATCGCCCGGTCCAAACGAAGTCTTCGAAACCTGATACATGCGGCCGTCGCCGTCCCTGCGAAATGTTGACACTCCCGGCTGTGGATGTCCGCTCTTGTTTTCGAACCCCATGTCCTTGAAAAAGCTCGTGCCGTGAGCGGACACCATTTTGAATTTCCAGCCGCGCCCCTGAGCAAATTTCTTTTGAATGCGGTGCTCATCGGGGGAAATCACCACAAATGGCGCGCGATTTTCGAGATGCTGATAGACGCCGTTAAATCCATCCGCCCACATCGTGCAGTACGGGCAGCTTTTTCCCATATTATGCACGACCGTCAACTCGGAACTGGAACCGAAGAGTTTCGAGAGCTTGACCTTGCCCCCGGAGAAGGTGGTAAAGGCGTATTCGCCTACTTCTCTTGGCGGAATGCTCTGCCGGAGTCTCGCCAACTGCTTCTTGCTCTTAAGTAAATCTCTCTCAAGTCGCTCGACCTGAGTCGCCAACCGCTTCGATTGGACTTTCTTCATCTTCATCACTCCTTCAGGAAAATTAGTGTCGAGTGATGCCCGGTGCTCAAGTCATTTTCAATACGGAGCCGATACTCGACTCCGTTTGACATCAACTGTGTATCCGGTTACGTCAATGAACTCGCGCCGCCCAGCTCAGTACTCTTCGAGCTTGGTCCACTCGGCGTCTTCAAGCCAGTGCTTCGGACGATCAAGAAACTCAATAACATTCTGCAGAGTGACCCAGTGCTTATGCTCCTCGTCAGCGATGGCGTGTAGCACCTTCTTCTGATCCGGAGCACTCACTTCCTCGGCCTTCTCGCGATACAGCTTCTCCGATTTCTTCTCTACTTCCTGAGCCTCCTGCCAGATCTTCTTTGCCTCGGCGGGAAAGGAGTAGTTTTTGTTCGCTGCCTTCATCGTCTCGAAGACATTACGAACGGTCGAGAGAATGTGTGTCTGCTGCGAGCCCGTAAGCTCAGCCTTGTGCCCTTCGCCCATTGATTTAAAAAGATTGTAGTGCTTGAGTTCGTCATCAGCCAGCTCTAATAGAATGCGCTTCAACTCCGGGGCGCTGACCTTCTCGGCATGGGCCAAATAGAAGGAACGCCCATCCTGTTCCATCTTCATGGCAAAATCATAAATGCTCACGATATGCTCCAGTCATATGTCAGGGTTCAATTCTCTGATGCGAAATTATGCCCCGAACCCCGGATTGTCAACAGCGACCGATACACTGAGTCCTGCGCCGTCGGCGCAGGCCGCTTGGCTAAGCTTCAATTATTTCGTATCTTAGACGCATGAGGTGGGTTCGGGCGCTTATACCCGTGGTGGCCGCTGTGCTGTGCCTGGCGTCTCAGGCGCTGACGTACCAGCCGCCCCTGCCGGTTGAAAAGGATCATTTCGTGTACTTTGTTGATAATAGCGGCTCGGTGCCGTCAATCGACTCGTCTCTCAACGCGGCCCGCGCTCGCCTCATTGCTATGTTGCACGACAGTTTGAATTACAAGCCGGATATCTACGTCGTGGGCGACCAAAATTACTTCACACAACTGATCGGCGGGAACTTTCCGGATTGGGGTGCGGCGGCCGCACTTCCGTCGCTGCATCGCATCGTCATCAAATCTCCGGAAAAGTTCAACGTCCGCCGCCCCCTCGCCGAGTTGCTGGCTCACGAATATTCGCACCTCGCAGTCGCCAAACGGGTGGGGCTGTATTCGACACCTCGATGGTTCGATGAGGGAACGGCGATGATGGTCTCGATGGAATGGAGCTGGTCGGATAATGTCGCGATGGGCGAAGCCGCGGTGCTTGGCCGTTTCATTCCACTCCAGGACATCGATTTCGTCAATCGCTTTGGCGAAACCCGGGCCCACGTCGCCTATGCAGAGTCGTACCTGGCTGTTTCCTACTTCGTCAAGCAGTACGGCCTGGCGTCACTCAACCTGTTTTTGGATCAAATCGAACGGGGCGCGTCGGTCGATTCAGCTCTGATGGCCGCCACCGGCTCCGATCGCCGCGGTTTCGAGCAGGAATTTCGTGCGTACTTGGATAATCGATTCAATTTTGCGAGTCTGTTTATGGATACAATCTACTTCTGGATGGCTCTGGCATTCGTGCTGGTGATTGGGGCCTTCCTGGCCTATCGGCGCAGGCGCCGGTACTATGACCAGTGGAAGGAGGAGGATCGTTTTGAATCGAAAGATTTCGAATATGGCGATCCCCGCCATCCCGAACAAACCGATGATGAAGATGACGAACCATGGCGAAGCTGAGCCACCAGCTTGAGTACATTGCTGCACTTAGTGGCGTCAAGCTGGCGCAGGCGCTGAGCCCGCGCTTGGCGAATTCGCTCGGCGCGACGCTTGGCTCGATCGGGCACGCCGTGCTGACGTCTCGACGGCGAATCGCCCGCGACAACCTGAGACGAGCCATGGGTGACAAGCTCACTGAAGCCCAAATCGACGATGTCGTCAAGCAGGTCTTTCGCAATCTCGGTCGCACGCTTATTGAGTTCTGCCGG
>DATKJY010000091.1:0-6087 GCA_035543175.1 Candidatus Acidiferrum sp. | reverse complement strand
CGCCCGAAATGCGTCCGACGCTACCGAACTGGTAAAGTATTCCAAAGATGTCGCCATCGCACGGCGCGATTTCGCGTCATCGGGTGACAGCAAGCAGGCTGACCGCTTGCTCTCGATTCTGGATAACATGAATAAGCAGATCGATGAGACCAAGGCGCGCTTCACCGAGCAGTCCGACAAAGACGCCATCGAGGAAGCCCGTCAGGCGTCGCAGGACTACCGCAACACCTTTCAACAGTTTGCCGCAGCGCTCGAAGAAGCCCAGAAGAATCGCTCCGGTATGGACGAACTCGGCAAGCGCGTCAATTCGGCAGTTCAGACCAGCCGAAATCGGGGCGCCAACCAGTTTCTGGCCGAATTCCAGTACTGCCGAATCGCCGGCAAGAACTACCTGCTGACCAAAAATGAAGATTTCGCGAATGAGTTCATGACACTTACGGGCAATCTGCAATCAAAATACTCGTCCATGGACGGCAGCGTCCTCAGCGCATTGTCGGAATATCAGGGGAGATTTAAAGCCTATTGGGATAACGTGGTCAAGCAGGACGAGCTTTTGAAAGTGCTGGCTCCCGCCGCGGATAAGTTCCTCGCCTCTTTCGATAATCTCCGCAAAGCCCAGCAGGAGAGAATGCAGTCTGCCCAGACATCCGCGATCACTCTTGCCTCCACCTTCGCGATTGCAGCCGTTCTCATCGGCGTCATCGTGGCCTTTTTCATCGCGCGCGGTATCTCGCGACCCGTCAGTGATATCTCACGAGTCGCCGAGCAGATCGCCATTGGTGACATCCAGCACTCTATCCATTTCGAACAGAGGGATGAAATCGGCGTCCTCGCCGACTCCTTCCGCAAGCTCATTGACTATATGAAAACTCTGGCCGGCGCCGCCGAACGAATCGCCGCCAACGACCTCACTGTCCACGTCGAACCCAAATCCGACAAGGACGTCCTCGGCAACTCCTTCAAGAGCATGATCGCCAACCTCAGTGGCATGATTCGTCAGTTGACGGACAATGCGCGTGAGCTTGTCTCGGCCGCCACCGAGATCGCCTCCTCATCCGAACAAATGTCGAAAGGCGCCAAGGACCAGGCTGATCAGGTCAATCAGGTCTCGACGGCCGTCGAAGAGATGACCGCGACGATTCTTGAATCTTCCAAGAACGCGGGTGATGCCACTGGCGCCGCCAAGGGAGCTTCGGATACGGCAACATCCGGTGGTCGTATTGTGAACGAAACCATCCAGGGGATGCAGAAGATCGCCGGTGTGGTTCGTGAATCGGCCCAATCGATCGGCAAGCTGGCCAAGTCCGCCGACCAGATCGGCGAGATTATTGGGGTCATCGATGATATCGCTGACCAGACCAACTTGTTGGCTCTAAACGCTGCTATCGAAGCCGCCCGGGCCGGAGAACAGGGACGCGGCTTTGCGGTGGTCGCTGACGAAGTTCGCAAGTTAGCTGAACGGACCGGCAAGGCCACTGGCGAGATCACCGAGATGATCAAGGGGATCCAGAAAGAGACTGAAGAAGCCGTGCACTCGATGGAGGCCGGAATTCAGGAAGTGGACAAAGGCCGGGAGCTGGCCGACAAGGCCGGCAACAGCCTCAACGAGATCGTCACGATGGCCCAGCGGGTGACCGACATGATCAGCCAAATGGCGACCGCTTCGGAGGAACAGTCCTCAGCGGCTGAGCAGATCTCGAAGAATATCGAGCACATTTCATCGGTAACGAAAGAGACGGCGACCGGAGCCGATCAGTCGGCGGCCGCGGCCGAAGAGCTCAACCGTCAGGCCGACGGCATGCAACAGATGGTGCAGAAGTTCAGGATCAACGCATGATGTAAATTCGTGCCGGCAGGAACGCAGATCCTGCGCTGCCGGTGCATCAGCCGAGCTTCGTAGAGAACCTTCCAGCTCATTAGCGTTCTTCTACAAAATGACCGTCGGGCCTTGCGGCCCGACGGTCATGAATGATAGGTTGGGAACTATTCTAAGCCTCGGCTGAACTGCTTTGGTCTTTCAGCCTCGGTTAGGTATCTTATATGGGTCCAACGGCCGAAAAGTTTCAAATTTTTAGTGGACAAAAAGTATCCACCTTAATTTCCTCCCGGTCTTAAGACTTGCTCAATTGACTTTCCTCACTATTATTCAGTTCTGATGCCGGCGGACGCCGTGTCGATCGGCCGCATAAACATTCGTATATGGAGCCAGACTAATGGATTACAGAAACAGAACCAAAATCAGCGCCATCCTCATAGATGATTCAATACCTGTCAATGCGTCAATTTGTATCCTGGGTTGGGTCCGCACGGTGCGGACGAGCAAAGAAGTGGCGTTTGTCGACATGAACGATGGTTCCTGCATGAACAACCTACAGGGGGTCATCTCTCAACCTGACAAATTTCCGGTTCTTAAAAAAATCCTCACCGGAGCTTCGGTGAGAATGGAAGGACAGCTGGTTCTCTCGCAGGGAAAAGGACAGAAATACGAAGTTGCGGTCAAGCGCTTGGATTTGGTCGGCGAGGCTGACGCCACTTTTCCACTGCAGAAGAAGCGACACAGCATGGAATTCCTTCGCGAAATCGCGCACCTTCGTCCCCGCACGAACACCTTCGGTGCCGTAAATCGCCTGCGATCAAAAATCGCGTATGCGATCCACAGATATTTTCAAGAGCATGGTTTCTACTACATCCACCCTCCCATAATCACCACGTCGGATGCCGAAGGCGCCGGCGATCTGTTCCGTGTCTCCGTTCTTGATCCGATGAAACCGCCGTTGATCGACTCTCAGGTTGACTGGTCGAAAGATTTTTTCGGCGCTGAGGCCTTCCTCAGTGTTTCGGGTCAGCTCGAGGCCGAGTTGCTCGCTACCGCTCTCGGCGACGTGTACACGTTTGCGCCCACCTTCCGAGCCGAGAACTCCAACACCAGTCGTCACGCTTCTGAATTCTGGATGATCGAACCCGAGATGGCCTGGGCCGATTTGAGCGATAACATGGATCTCGCCGAAGACTTTCTCAAATATCTGTTCAACTATGCCCTCACGGAGTGCGCCGACGATATGGCGTTTTTCGGTCAGTGGATCGACAAGGAAGTGCGTCAGACGCTCAAGAGTATTGTCGCGGCGAAGTTCGAACGTCTCCCTTACACCGAAGCTATTCGCATTCTCGAGAAATCAGGCGAGAAATTTGACTACCCGGTCGGTTGGGGTCTCGACATGCAGTCAGAACATGAGCGATATCTTACCGAGAAAGTGTTCAAAAAACCCGTGATTGTCTACGATTATCCGGAAAAGATCAAAGCATTCTACATGCGTCTCAACGACGACGGCAAAACCGTAGCGGCGATGGACGTTCTTGTACCGAAAGTCGGTGAAATCATCGGCGGAAGTCAGCGCGAAGAACGCTACGATGTGCTCTGTGAGCGCATGAAAGGCAAGGGGATCACGAATCTTGAAAACTACGCTTGGTATCTCGACATCAGACGATATGGCACCGTCCCCCACGCAGGCTTCGGATTAGGGTTTGAGCGGTCTCTCATGTATATCAGCGGCATGGCTAATATCCGCGACGTCATCCCCTGCCCCCGCGTCCCCGGCTGGGCCAAATTCTGATGAAATAAGATAACTGATTGCTTGTCCTTGAGTTAACATGCTTGCCCTGACCGTAACCGGCCATTGAATTCTGCCTGAAATAAAAGGCCCTATGCCGGGGGGGAGGGGGAACGGCACAGGGCTGAGCGGACGGCACTGATGCTGAGACAAGGCTAGCAAGACTGGCCGCCGCATATTCTAAACCGCAGACACGGTCAAAGGTTCCAAAAAACTTCTCTAATCCGGTTTTCTTTCTCCTGCCTTACCAGTGGCACGAATTCCGGCCCCCAGAGCCTGATTACCGCTCATTGAGGGTCCTTACACACCGCAGGCAATAAAATACTCTTTTTAGCAAATACAAGAAAATTTCTCAACATCTATGGGAAAACACAAGTCAATCAGGACATCTTCGGGTCACTTTAGCCATCTTTGAAAGAGCCGTTCGAGCGCTCTCCGCAAGCGCTCTCAACTCCCCTCTCATCTTTTCCGATAAATAGACAAACGTGTCAATAGGTTAGCTACCGGAGTGTGCGCAGTGAAACATGTACCTGCATTTGACATAATCGTGGCGATCTCGCTAGGTCTTTGCCTAGCTTGCTCATCCTCAGTGCGCCAAAAATCAGATTTCTACCCTTCGAAACAGATCAAGCAGCAGTGGACGGAAGTCAAAGGCAAAGAAGGCAGTTTCGTCAACGATGGCCTCTTCACATCGTGGTACGACAACGGCCGAAAAGAACTAGAAGGGAGCTTCACTCAGGGTGTCAAGACCGGTCTCTGGGTCTCGTGGTATGAAAATGGCCGCGTAAAAGACTCAACCTTTTACTCAAATGGCGTCCCCGATGGCCGCTCTGTATCCTATTTCGATAACGGTGCGAGACAATCCGAAGGAGTATTTCACCTGGGACTGAAGGATGGAATCTGGACCAGTTATTTCAAGTCAGCCGCTACTGAGGAACAAGGAGCTTACGTCGATGGCTTTCTTTCCGGCAAGTGGGTACTCTGGTACGAAAACGGCCAGAAGCACCAGGAAAGCAATTTCGTCCAGGGTCTTTTGGATGGCAATCAGATTACCTGGCGCAAGAGCGGACTTCGCTGGACCGAAGGCCAGTATCGAAAAGGGCTGAAGACCGGTAAGTGGACCACCTGGGACGAGAACGGCTTAATCTCCAAAGAAGAATCCCTCTCGGACACGGGCGAATAAGACGCAGCCGAAGAATGAGCGGATCCTCGGGTTCCCTTTCTCACCAAAAAAACACCCCCGGGGTGCAGCCGGGGGCGCAGGTAACATCGAAAGTATCACACTCTCGGAAAGTCGCCGGCTATTGCCGACGCGTCATGACGCGTGGGTATGAGCAATTGGCGCTCTCACGACCATAATAGATTATTCTATCAACAATATCAAGAGGATTTTGCACCTTTTTTCACAAAGAATAGCCGAAAACAGGGGAATGAGTCGCCAGATCGCGACTTAAAAAGTTCAATCTCCCGATTGGATCGGAGGCGAATTTCAGTACTACCGCGTTGTCAGACAACCGCTTCGCGATACGAGGTCTTCGGCAGCTCTTCGTCGACCATCATGTCGTTCCGCTTGATGATCTTGGCCGGTGTCCCGGCTACCGTGCAGTTCGATGGGATATCCCGCATCACCACAAAACTGTTAGCGCCAATCAGGACGTTGTCGCCGACTCTGATTGGTCCAAGCAGACTGGCGCCGGTGCCGATCAAAACGTTGTTGCCGATCGTCGGGTGACGCTTGCCTGTGTGTTTGCCGGTACCGCCGAGCGTGACGTTGTGAAACAGCACGCAGTTGTTCCCGATTTCCGCCGTCTCGCCAATCACGACTCCCATGCCGTGGTCCACGAAAAACCCTTTACCGATTCTCGCTCCGGGGTGAATTTCCAGCCCGGTGAAAAACCGGTTGATCTGCGACATCAGCCGAGGAATAAAAGGAATCCTCGCCCGGTACAGCAGATGGGTCAGCCGATGAAATGTGATGGCGTGGAATCCGGGATACAGCAGAAACTCGATATTTTTTGCTGCCGGATCGTTGCGATAGATTGCTCTGATATCCTCAATAATGGCTACCATATTCTATTTCATCGTCAAAATGGACTCGGACCTTCACGCTACTCCTGGAACAGCTTGGTCGACAAATATCGCTCCCCGGTGTCACAGACCGTCGTGACGACAGTCTTGCCCGTCCCGAGCCTTTTGGCTACCTGCAGGGCCGCCCAGACGATAGCGCCGGAGGAAATCCCGGCCAGCATCCCCTCTTCCCTGGCCAGACGTTTCGATATGTCGAAAGCATCTTCATTCTTCACTTGGACGACTTCATCTACCACCGTCCCGTCGTAGTTGGCCGGGACAAACCCCGCCCCGATTCCCTGAATCGGGTGGGGGGAATGAACGCCGCCTGAAAGTACCGGTGAAGCAACCGGCTCAACCGCGTACACCTTGCAGCCATATTTCTCCTTGAGGATTTTACCGGTACCGCTGA
>DATKJY010000090.1:0-3555 GCA_035543175.1 Candidatus Acidiferrum sp. | reverse complement strand
GCTTTTTCCCCGGGCTCCAGGTCGGCAAGAATAGTTCTCCCCTCACTCAGCAATTGAGCTCGGAATTGGCGATGCGCTTTCAAGCCTGCTTGAACGGCCCGATTGAGATCACCGTCTCGCACGCTCAGCGAACCAGTCAGCGGCTTGAGTTGCTTTGCAATTTCGAGTTCGTCATAACTGAACAGCACGGTCGGATCCATGAACTTGATCCCAAGGCCGGCGAAATCGAAACGAGCTTTGAGCGACGATCCGATCGTTTGCACGTAGGGACACACATACGAGCCCTTGCCCGCCTGCTGCTGCTCTTCGGCCACGCGGATCAGCGAGGGAAGGAAAATGCAATCTACGTTCTTCTTGGCGAGATTCGCGATATGACCATATACGAGCTTAATCGGGTAGCATGTCTCCGCGCTGAACAGCTCGAGTGATTCCTCGACAATGCGCTGACTCGAAAGCTCGGACGTAATAACCTCAAAACCGAGATTCTCCCAAAACGCACGCCAGAAGGGATAGAAATCGAAAAAGTGAAGGACTCGCGGTATGCCTATGCGACCGCGACTCTTAGCTGGTTTCCTGGCTTCGATATATCGCTGATGGAGATAGCGTTGTCTAAGGTTCGTAAAATCCGGAGGGAGAACGCGACCGGAGGTGCGATCCATCTCGTACTTCTCACAGCGTGAACCGTAATACAACGCATCCTCGTTCTCTATTTCAACCTTATGTATCTCGCAGTGATTGGAGCAGTCCTCACACGGAAAGCTGGACAGGTTATAGCGTCTCTTCCATAGGTCAAACCCTTTAAAGGTAGTCTTGAAACCAGGTTCGACTTCTTTTTCCATAGCTAGTATGGCGGCGCCGATAGCGCCGGTAACGTCGTGGTGGGGCGGGACGGTTACCTTCTTCCCTATCAGCTTTTCGAAGGCGGCAACGACTCCCTTGTTCCAGGCAACGCCGCCCTGGAAAAATATGTTGTCGCCGATGCGACGGTCCCCAACAACCTTGGTGAGGTAATTGCTGGCAATGGAATAGGCCAGGCCCGCAATCAGATCTTCTTTGCGGGCGCCGGAACGCTGATGTGCGACCAGATCGGATTCCATGAATACAGTGCACCGTTCCCCGCAGCCGACCGGACACGAAGCGCACAGAGCCTTTTCACCGAATTCCTTCTCGATATTAATGTTAAGCTTCTCGGCCTGCTCCTGTAAGAACGATCCCGTCCCGGCTGCACAGGCTTTATTCATTTCAAAATCAATCACCGCCTGATCCTGAAGGGAAACATATTTCGAGTCCTGCCCTCCGATTTCGAATATCGTGTCGACGGATGGATCAATATTCACGGCGGCAGTCGCTTGTGCCGTAATTTCATTCCGCACGACATCGGCGCCCACAAAATCTGCGATCAAATAGCGACCCGAACCGGTCGTGCCGACCGCGATTACGTTGACGCGGTCGCCGACTTCCAACCCAATCTCGGCTACCCCTCGACGGACCGCCTCGATCGGCCGCCCTTCGGTCATCAGATAGCGGCGGGCAACGACTCGCTTGTCCCGATCTATCAGCACGACATTGGTCGATAGCGAGCCGACATCGATGCCCAGGAATACTTCAAGTCCGTCAATTTCAGCAGGGCGTTCGGAAAGAGTAACGTCATAGAACTTGGAGTCAGGGTGGTCGAATGTGAGCGCATCCCGTCCGGACTCCGCCACCCCCCGGAAGTTGAGATACGCTTGAATCCGCGACGGGTCAAAAGACGTAACCTGTGCATCCGTTTCCTGGGCCAACAAGGCTGCACCATACGCTGCCATGACATTGAAATGCTCGGGGACAATCAAGTCATCGGGAGCTAAACCCAGGATCTCCGTGAACGCACGTCTCATGCCGGGGTTGGCGGCGACTCCGCCTTCAAACGCAATCGGCTTGTCGAATTTCTTGCCCCGGGCTATTGCGCTCTTGAAATTCCGGGCCACAGCGAAACACAAACCGGCAACTATGTCATAATCAGGGGTGGCAATCTGTTGGAGATGGATCATATCGGACTTGGCGAAGACCGAGCATCGTCCGGCGATACGCGGCGGGTTGGTGGAGCGGAGCGCCAGTTGGCCGAACTCGTCCTCCACCGAGATGTTCATTCGGTTTGCTTGCTGATCGAGAAATGACCCCGTGCCCGCGGCGCACTGCGCGTTCATGGCAAAATCGAGCACCGAACGAGTCCGACTGTCCAAAATGAGCAGTTTTGAGTCTTCGCCCCCCATTTCAATTACGGTCTTCACGTGCGGCAACACCGCAAAATTCCCGGCTGCCAGAGCCGCTATCTCGCCGAAGGCTTTACCCCCCAGAATTGACTGCGCTGTTTTGGCGCCGATTCCCGTAAACCCTAGAGCAAAGGACTGCCCGGTTATCTCCGAGAACTGTTCCGCCAGGACGTCGCGAAGAGACTCAAACGGACCTTCGCCAAATCTTCGATATACCGTCCGCGTCGGCTTGCCGTTTTCACACCGAACGACTTTGACGGCAACTGAGCCGATATCGACGCCAACTGATATTATTCTACTGTCCATGATGCCTCAATTAAGCCGAGCCTCATGCGTGGAGCAAGTGAATTGTGGCCGGTTCAGGTTTCCGGTTGTCTTTCAACAGAATTGGCATATATTCTGCCGCTTGGAAGGACAATCACGTGCGACTAGTAGTCCAACGCACATCGAACGCTGAAGTACGAATTGACGGCCAAACGTATAGTCGTACCAATTCCGGGCTTCTGATTCTCTTCGGCACCAAAACCGGCGATAGCGAGGATTCGTGCGGCTATTTAGCCGACAAGGTCGTGAACCTTCGGATATTCGAGGATTCTGAAGGGAAAATGAATCTCTCCGCTTTGGACGTCAAAGGTGAGATTATGATAGTCTCCCAGTTCACGTTGTATGCGGACACGCGAAAGGGCCGAAGGCCGGCGTTTACTGATGCCATGGAGCCGGTCGAGGCCGAGCGGTTGTACAATCGGTTCATACAACTCGTCGCGGCTAGCGGCTTGGTAACTCGCACAGGCGTCTTTGGCGCCAGGATGGAAATATCGCTTGTCAACCATGGACCAGTGACCATCATCCTTGAACATGAACTTTAATAGTCTCCGACAACTGGCTGAACGCAAACATATTATCCTCGGCTCCGGATCGCCGCGTCGCTTTGAACTCCTAAGTGAGATCGGCATCCGATTCGAGCGGGTTGTGCCCGATCTGGAGGAAACCCTGGCCCCCGGCGAGCCGCCGTATTCATACGCCGTGAGATTGGCCGAGGACAAAGCATTGGCAGTGGCGCAGGCTGTGGACTCGCAGAGCGTTGTGATAGGATGTGATACTATCGTAGTTCTCGGTGACAAAGTGCTTGAAAAACCCACGGACACAGAAGATGCATTTCGGATTCTCTCGGCGTTGTCCGGTCATCAGCATATTGTGTGCACGGCGCTGGCGCTCGCATCAGATTCGCGTCTGTTGATTTCCGGCTATGATCTGACATTAGTCTATTTCAATCGGTTGAATCCCGACGCGATACGTAAGTACA
>DATKJY010000089.1:0-4312 GCA_035543175.1 Candidatus Acidiferrum sp. | reverse complement strand
AATTCATCCAGTTTCTCGACTCCGGCAAATTCTGTTGTCAGTTCGGATTTCTGCGATTTTCTGATCTGGTTTCTCAGCTTGGCGTCAAACCCCTTCCAGAGCACATCTTTGCCGGAATTCAGCGGAAGCAGGAAGGTCACTTTATCCTCGCGAAGGGGGAGGCCCAGATTCTGCTTTTCGACCGATCGAAATTCAATAAATTCGGCGCCGCATTGGTCGGCAAGCTGTTGCGCTGCTTGAAGCAGCAGTTTTTCAGAGGACTCGTCGTCGGCGCATATCCCGCCGTAATCGATCCAGGGAAGACTGATGAGATATCGAGTTCGCCACCAGGTGGTCACGAGAAAGAGGGGCAGAATGCCGGTTATGGCATCTTCGTCGTGCGCCAGGAGATATTTCGGCGTGTGTCCAAGGCCACGAGCCATCACGTAACGCCATCCGACCTCATGGGCAACGGTGGCGCGGGGAGATTTCGCAACGTACTCAGACCAGCGATACTCCCAATCGGACGAGAGTTCGGAGACGGTAGTCATAGCCATCACTCCGGGCTCGCCACACTCAACTGGGCCGCAGACTGGTCTTCCGTCGCCGGCACACTGGAGCTTTCATTCGACACAATGTGGGAAAGAATCACAGTCAGGAGAATCAGTAGCCATAGTTCCGGGTAGTAAGCCGTGGAGATAAATGTCGCGCCGACAAAGTAGGCCAGGATTCCTCCGAGGAGCGAGTTCGCGATATAGGACACTTTAACCGGCTCTGATGATTTGCCGGCCGTTCTTCTAATGCGCAGCAGTTGACGTACGGCTATGACCACAATTCCCGCGTAGCAGAGGAAGCCAATCGTACCGTTTTCCGCGAGAACCTGAGGCAGGGTCCCGTGCAGGGCCCGACCCCAGAAGCGAGCCGGGTCGGCGACACCGGTGATGTATTGAGGCAGGTAGATGCCGCTGTTGCCGCCGCCGACGCCGGTCACCGGGTGATCGAGGAACATGGCAAAGCCGGCTTTCCATGAGCGGATTCTCTCATCGGCGGTCCCTTCTTCGACTTGCGTAGTCGTCTTGAGCTTGGCGTAGTACTGCGGGGGAGCCACCATGAGAAAGCCGATAACGGCCAGAGTGGTAAGGCCGAGAGCGAGTAATTTCCGTTTGGAGTTGACAATGCAGAAGAGCATTGCTACAACAATCGCCACCCAGCCTCCCCGTGATTGACTTGATACTATTCCCCACGTGAACGCGCCGAGCAGAAGCAGGCTGATTCCTTTGCGGATGGCGCTTCGAAAGGTCACAAAGAGGAAAAATGCAAACGGCACCCAGGTGACGAGGGCCAGCGCAAAATCGTTTTCATCGCCGATGAATCCCGAACCCACTTTGCCGCTGGTCATTTGATTGTTCACGTAGGTATGGAAAACCTCAAAATTGAGAATGCCCGAGATGGCAAAGTACAAGTGGATGAGCAAAATCGTCCAGATGAGTTTGGTCAATCGGTTTAGGGAATTGACGACGTTGGTGGCGATGACAAACATGATGAACGTCACCAACATATCTTCGAAGGCGTTATAGGCGAAAAAGTTGTTCAGGGCAAGGTAGACGTTGACCGCCAGCACACCCAGGAAGCCGAGATAGTACCAATTGAGCTGGTGCCACCGAAGTGCAGCTTTGGTACGAACGGTGTAGATGGTAAACGAGGTGAGCGTAACGATTTCGATCACCATTGCCAATCGAAGAGGCAAGAGAGCCGGGATGATATCATAGGGCCGCAGAACGGCATACAAATAGAACAGGTAGACCCCAACCCAGGGATTGACGAGGATCCAAATACCAACGAACACCGCCGGGAAGACAAAGAGCAGCGTAGGTTGAAATTTCTCGGGCGTAAGCAGAAATCCTACCGCCGCGACAATTGACAGGAGAATCAGCGAGATGACCCCGATAGTTTTCGGCGTGATGATAGCGCGGCTCGTCAGCTGGGCCGCGTGGGGCGCTATCGAACTGGAACCCTGGACCGGTTTGTTCATCCTATGACTCGATTACTTATCCTGCCACTCGGGTAATTTAGCGGCAAATATGCTGAAATTGGCAAGGGCTTTCCGATGAAGTTCACCAGAAAACGCATCGAGCAGTTCTCTGGCATACTCCCGCCGGTCCCAGAGTTGTCGAAAACCGGCTACCAGAGCTTGGGGGGTTAACCGGTCCGGGGTCAATTGCCATTCGGGATGGCCCATGTCGTTGAACACCCTTTCTACCTTGGGCATATACGAAATGCCAAACACGGGCGTCCGATTATTTACGGCCAAAATGACACCATGGAGTCTCATACCGAGCACGGCATCGCACCGGCGCATAAGGCCCATGGTTTCCCACGGAGTATACGCGCCTTCAACCAGGTAGACATGGTCCTTGCAGGCGAGCTGGTCGAACAATTGCCTTCCGCCGAGTCTGTCATCGTAGCCACCCGCGATTTGCATCGGCACGAACCACAGATCGGCCCGAAGCTCGCTCGTGGCATACTCACAGAAGCGTACCAAGCTTGATCGGATAGACTCCATACGCAACTGGTCGCCGTATAAGCAGACGGCGATTCGGGGGCGCTCTTTTATGCGGAGGCTCTCCGCGTTCATAATCTCGCAGACTCTTGGATCAGGAGCAGCGTCAAGCAGATATACGAAATCCCCGGTGGTATGGATAGGCGGGCCGGTTACGCCGAAGCTTTCGAGCAAGCGATGAGATTCGTCGTCGCGCACCGTAATCAAATCAATGTTCGAGAGGATTCGTCTGAGCAATCTCCTGGACTCATCGAGATGGATCGGCCCGACACCGACTCCGAACGCCGCCACGCGTTTCCCCAGTCGTTTGGCCCATTTCATTTTCGCCAGCAACCGTCTGAAATAGAGATTTGAGGTCGGGTGATCGAAGAACAGCCCGCCGCCGCCTACAACGAATATGTCGGATTTAAGGAAGGTCCTCAGGGCCAGACGATACGCTTTGCGATCACCGCGCACGAAGTGGTGCACGAAATCGACATAGGTGGGTGGCAGTACGCTGGGGACAGCATCGACCTGATGGACTGACCGTGTATTCTCCGGATCGACGGAGAACACCACGAAATCCAGATTCGGATCCTGTTGCTGCAAAATGCGGAATTGGCCCATCATGCAATGCAGGATGGCCTCGTCGCCGGTGTTGGCGAATCCGAAATACCCGAATATGGCAACCAGTCGCCTCTTCACGAGGTCTTGTCCTTGTTCAGAGCGCCGAATCGAGCGATCCGGGCAGGAGCGGCTTTGACTGAGTCGGCCACACGGCTCCGAAGCGCCCGGAGTTTTTCAATTTCCTCTCTTGAGAAAAACCTGAGAAAATACAGAATGACCGGAAATGATGCCGCCATCAGGAATTTGACTGCAAACGACACGTAGACGTTAGAGGGGTTGACCAGGGATGCGACGAGGTACAGCGCCGCCGCGGTCACGGTCATTTTGATCAGCCTGCCCGTTTGATACGGGATGAAATAGAGCTTTTGAGCCTGATAGTTAATCGCGATGGTCAGATAGATAAATGAAATGAGCGTGGCCAGGGCCGCTCCCCAGATGTGCAGCAGGGGGATCAGCGTGAAGTTAGCGATGGTGTTGATCACGGCGGCGCTTAAAGTCGTCAGGGACAATCTGATGGTCTTTTTCTCCAACAGGAGCCCGAACTGAAGATAGGAGTACGCTCCATAGCACATGTATGACATCAGAATCAGCGGGACGTACAGGTACGCATCCTGATACTGGTCGCCGGCCACGATGGCGACAGTGTCCTTGATCAGAACGGCAATGCCGAGCCCGAGAAAAAGCTGCACAAACCAGAAATAGGTAAACACGAGCGAGTACAGTTGTTTCGCGTCCGGTTCTTTGACCAGCTCAAATCGTTTGGGCGCCCAGATTTGGGAGAAGGGCCCGAGGACCAGTACGTTCGGCATCATGCCGAATTTGTAGGCCAGGGAATACACGCCGACCTCGGCTAAAGACCCGAGCCTCTGCAGGAAAAAGCGGTCGGCAAAATTCAGCACGTACATTCCCACCCAGCTGCCTATAAGCGGATAACTGTAGCCGATCATTGACTTGGCAATCTCGAAGGAATACGTGAGCCGGAAATTACGAAGCGTCAGGAACAGCAGGAAAATGCCCATCAGGACGCTTGAAGCCAGATTACTCACCAAAACGCCCATGATCCCCATCTGGTAATACGTGATGAGCAGGATGTTAAGCGAAAGATTCACGATGAGGCGGCAGGTCGAGATGGTGACATACATGACCGACTTCTGCTTGATCCGCAAA
>DATKJY010000088.1:0-3054 GCA_035543175.1 Candidatus Acidiferrum sp. | reverse complement strand
CGACGAGAGTTTTTTGTACATGACCAGCGGAACAAGCCAGCCGAGTCCGAGGAAACCGTAATCTTTGAAGAATTCCAGGGCGTAGCTGAGACCGCCAGACAGCTGGTCCAATGAAACTCCTGTTTTGGCGAAAAACGGATTGGGGACGATCGAGCCGTAGAACCCGAGCTTAAATGCAAGCCACGGGACCAGAAGGATAAGGGCCAACAGTGTGTGATAGAGTGAGTATCTCGGAAATCTCCTTTCGTTGGCGAATTCGATTATCACGAGAAGCCCGGCGACAAGGGCACCTTCCGGCCTCACCCACACTGTCAGGAGCAGCGCCGAGGCGAGATATCGACTTCGGATCAAAAACAGGTAGACGGATAGCGCCACCCAAAATGAAAACGCCGTCGTTTCGAGTCCCGCCGGTGACCAATAGGCGACGGATTGATTCGCAGCTATCAAGTACACCGGCACCAGCGCAAACCATTGAAGCCGGCCAGTGAACAGCCGCCGTGCTGTGATATATGTGACGAAGATGAATGCCATACCGCACAGAAACCCGGTCATCTTGGCTATCCCGATGTAGTCGAGGCCGATCGCGCCGGCTGCTGTTAGATAGATAGTCCACCCAAAATTGGTGATTCCTTCGATTCGCTCGCCGATGTTGTACACGAGTCCGTGACCATTGAGGAAATTGGCGACATAGCGAAACGAGATGTAGGCGTCGTCTTGCGTGAAATTGAGATGGTGGGCCAGGAAGCTGTACAGAATCAGCGCCGGGAGAATCGGCGCGTAGATGGAAAGATCTTTTCGCATCGGTTAGACTATATACGTCAGCGGGCGACAAGCCGTTCGAAGAGTGATGAATACTCGGCGGCCGAATTGTCCCACGAGAAATCCTGGTTCATGCCGGCCTTTACGATTCGAGCCCAGGCGCGCTTGCTCTTGAACTGAGCCAGAGAGCGCGTAATGGCCTTGAGCATGGCATCAGATTCATACTCATCAAAAGAGAACCCTGTGCCCTTGCCGGTGGATTCGTCGAAATCGATGACCGTATCGGCCAGGCCGCCCACCGCCCGCACGATTGGCACCGTACCATAGCGCAATGAGTAGAGTTGGTTAAGCCCGCACGGTTCCCATCGGGACGGCATGAGAAACATATCGGCGGCGGCCTCGATGCGGTGCGCCAAGGTGTCGTCAAATTTCAGAAACGCTTTTATTCGGTCGGGATATTTTTGCTCGAATTCCGTCAATAGCTCGTGGTATTTCTCGTCGCCCGTGCCGAGCACGATCATCTGCAGATTTAGCTTGAACAGCTCATCAGCCGCCTCTTCGATAAGATCCAGTCCCTTCTGAGCGGTGAGACGGGTGACCATTCCAATCAATGGCCACCTATCCCGCACCGGAAGGTGTGCGAAGCCGAGCAACTCGACCTTGTTCTTCCTCTTCCCCGACAGGTTGTTGATTGTGTATCGATAGGGGATCTTCTTATCTCGTGTCGGTGACCAGACGGTGTAGTCTACGCCATTGACGATACCGGAGAGGTCTTTGGTACGCTGTTCGAGCACACCCTCAAGACCGCAACCGAATTCGTCGCCTGATTGAATTTCTTCGGCGTAGCGGCGGGACACCGTCGTGATTTTATCAGCGTACGTGATACCCGCCTTGAGGAAATTGACCTTGCCATAGAACTCGAAGGCGCCGGTCATGGCGTAGAACAAGTCACGAGGCAATTGCAGCTTCTCAAAGCGCTTGCCCGAGAACAATCCCTGATATCCGAGATTGTGAATTGTCAAAACTGAGCGCGCGTTCGATATCGCGGGAACATCGGCATACAGTGTCTTCATATAAACCGGAATAAGCGCTGCCTGCCAGTCGTTGACATGAATGATGTCAGGCTGCCAACCCAGTTTCCGAATCGATTCGAGCACCGCGCGACTGAAGAAAGTAAAGCGCTCATCGTTGTCCTCGTAATCCTTCCCCGTCTCCGGGTCCCGGTAGAATTCCGGGCGATCGAAAAAGAAATCGTTGCGGACGAAGTAATGCTCGACTTTCGAACGCATCCCTTTCAGTAGCTCAAGGGACATCGGCACGGACTTTCCCGCTACACTGACTGGCATCGTCCAACCGAGCGGGACAGGCTCGATCGGGCCCCCGATAGTACGATAGCGTGGAAGAAAGACTTTGACCTCGTGTCCGAGCTTGGCCAGCGCCTTCGGAAGCGAACCAAGGACATCGCCGAGTCCCCCAGTGCGCGCAAATGGCGCCGCCTCAGAGGCGACCATGACGATTTTGAGTTTAGGCATGACTGCCGGTCGCATCCGGGGCAATCATACGACGGGTGCCACTGACATCGATCCCCCGGAGGAATGCCGCGGCTTCTTCGGGTGAAGTAGGATTGATATAGAATCCGGATCCCCATTCGAATCCGGCGACTTTGGTCAGCTTGGGCATCACTTCGATATGCCAGTGGAAGTACTCGTGCGATTCGCGTGAAATCGGCCGCGTGTGCAAAATGAAGTTAAAGGCCGGATCGTTGAGAGCCAGCTTGATGCGAAGCAGCGTGTCCTTGAGAGTCGCAGCCAGATTGAGAAATTCCGCATCACTCATCTCGAGGTAGCTCGATTGATGAGTTTTTGGAATGATCCACGTTTCAAACGGGAATCGCGAAGCAAACGGCTGGAACGAGATAAACGAATCAAAATCCTTAACCACTCGCTCGTATTCCATGATTTCCTGGCGAATGATATCGCAGAAGATACAGCGTTCTTTGTACTGGTAGTAGGCCTTCGCCCCGTCGAGCTCTTCAACGACCCGCTTCGGAATAATGGGTGTCGCGATCAACTGGCTGTGCGCATGCTCGAGCGATGCGCCGGCGGCTTCACCGTGATTCTTGAAAATGAGAATGTATCTGAATCGGCTGTCCCGTTCGAGGTCGAGCATACGTTCGCGGTACGCCCAGAGGATGTCACGAAGCTCTTCATCCGCCATATCGACAAGATCGCGGTTATGCTCGGGCGTCTCGATAATGACTTCATGGGCGCCGATGCCGTTCATGCGGTCGTAGAG
>DATKJY010000087.1:0-7584 GCA_035543175.1 Candidatus Acidiferrum sp. | reverse complement strand
CTGGTCTTCGAAGACGATTTGAATTGGGATATCTTCGCCGGAAAAATCGAGTTCCGGGCTCGGAGGAATAGTGATCCGGATGGTCTCTCCCCCCTTTAGAAAATGATTATGCGCAGCCAGCTTGCCGTCAACGAGAATTTGCCGCTCGGTAATCAATCTCTGGATGCGCGTACGCGACAGCCCGCATTCCGGGTGAGTCGCAAGATATTTGTCCAGGCGACCAGCCTTCTCACCCGGCGGGACTAGTAGCTCGCTAGTCCGCACGTCTTTACTCGAGTCGGAAGTCATATATTACATTACCAGGATTTCCGTTCATCGGCAATAGCAATTGCAAGCTGGTCGAATTGCTCAATCGTGACCTGCTCGGCGCGGCAGTTCTTCGGAATCCCGATCGAGCCGAGCAACGCTATTGCAAATTCATCGGACGGCACGATATCGGGCACGAGATTATTGATGAGCAGTTTTCGCCGGTGGCGAAACGACGCCCGAACCAGCGACTCAAACGAAGACCAATCAACCTGTAGGTCGGAAGCTCTCGGCGTTAGACGGATTACCGCAGAAACGACCTTTGGTGGCGGGCTGAAAGAGCGTGCGGAGACGTCAAAGCATCGTTCAATGTCGAAAAACAACTGCGTAAATATTCCAAGCGGTGACCAATCTTTGTGTCCCGGCGTAGCGGCCAGGCGGGCGGCCATCTCGCGCTGCACCATAAATACGGCATATTGGATCCGGTCACGATATCGAACGCACCAATCGATCACCGGGGTGGTGATGTTGTACGGCAGGTTACCGACCAAAGCGAACTTCGTCAACCCCTCGGAATCCGGGTCAAACGACACAAAATCAGCATTGATCACTTTTACGTTTTCATAACCGATCACTGCCCGCTTGACGTGGCCGATAAGGTCACGGTCGAACTCGACCGCAACGATCTTAGCCCCGGATTGCGTCAGCGGCAGCGTGAGTACACCGCGCCCCGGCCCTATCTCTAAGACAGTCAATTCAGGGCCGGGAGCTATGAGTTCGATCATTCGGCTAATAACGCTCTTCGATGTCAGAAAATGCTGGCCGAAACGCTTCTTGGCGCGATATGGGGACATGGCTCAATCCCCAAAAGTCTCGACAAGGCGATAGAACTTGCGGCAGGTCCGATCTGTCACTTTCTCTATTTCCGTTTCGCTTATGCCGCGAAGTTCCGCGAGTTTCTGCGCCACCAACCGGACATAAGCTGGACGGTTCGTCTCCCCTCGATGCGGCATCGGCGTTAGATATGGTGCATCGGTTTCGAGCATAATCTTGTCAAGCGGGACCTGTGCGGCCACTCGTGACATTCCGGAGTTCTTGTAAGTAATGACGCCGCCGACCGAAATGACAAATCCCAGTTCAAAGACTCGGTTGGCATCATCACCATCGCCGGGAAAGCAGTGGAAGACAGCGCCGACCAATGAGCGTGAATACTCTCGAATAATCACCATCGTATCCGCCATCGCCTCGCGCGTGTGAATCACAACGGGCATTTTCAATTGAATCGCCAATTCGAGTTGCTTCTGAAATGCTTCGCGCTGAATCGGCCGCGGCGACATGTCTCGATAGTAATCTAATCCGATTTCTCCGATGGCAACTACTTTCGGCTGTCTAGCCAGATTTGAGAGTTCGGCGAACGATTTATCGTTCAGGGTCTTGGCGTCATGGGGATGAATTCCAACCGTCGCGTACACTGCCGGGTACTTAGCAGCTAAAGCGACCGACGCCCTTGACGACGGCAGGTCAGCGCCGATGTTGACGATCGTATGTACGCCCGCCGAACGGGCCTCATTGATCAAATCGTCGTGTCGGCCATTGAACACTTTGCTGTCCAGATGGCAGTGTGAATCAATCATCAGCTGATCTTGGCACCGGGCGGGAGTTCACCGTCAGGCGTGAGCAAGCAGAGCTCTTTGCCGGCCTTGGCGGCCAGCAACATGCCGTTGGATTCCACGCCCCGGATGACGGCCGGCTTGAGATTGGTGATAACGATAATTTTTCGACCGACAATTTTCTCCGGCGTGTAATATTCCGCCACTCCCGCAACGATCTGCCGTTTTTCGGAGCCGATGTCGATCTGCAGACGGAGAAGTTTGCTCGCCCCGGTCACCCGCTCCGCTTCGAGTACCTGAGCGACCCGAAGATCCAGTTTGGCGAAGTGCTCGATATCCAAGAGATTCTCGATTACCTTCACGCCCGGTTCCGGAGATGATTTCTCGGCGGCAGGCGCACCCGGTACAATTCTCGGGAAGATCGGTCGGTCAAGCTTTACGGAAGTTCCCGGCTGCAACTCGAAAAATGACCGAGCGTTGTCCAATGTCAGGGTATCGTCGGTCAATCCGAAAGCGGCGCGAAGTTCTCTCATCTTGCGCGGCATGACCGGATACAGAATCACCGAGACAATTCGAAGCACCTCGCAGCAGGTGTACAGGATTCCGCCCAGCTGGTCGGTCTTGCCGTTTTTGGACAGCGTCCACGGCGCCGTGTCATTGAAGAACTTGTTGGCGGCGCGGACGAGATTCATGGCGTCGGCGATAGCATTGCTCAGCCGGAAATACTTGATGTGCGTGTAGGCGCTGTTGGGAAGCTGCTCGGCCAACATCATCAATTGGTCGATCCCTTCGATTTCGCGATACGGTTGCGGGATTTTTCCGCCGAACTCGGTGGCGATCAACTTCTCGACGCGCGACACGAGATTCCCCAGATCATTGGCCAGATCGGAATTGTACTGGCTGACGAAGCGGTTCGCCTGTACATCGCCGTCGATACCAAACGGATACTGCGTCAACAACAGGTAGCGCGTCCCATCGGGGCCGAACTGCGCCACCATATCGTTCGGATCGATCATGTTGCCGAGCGACTTGGACATCTTCTCGCCATTGACCGTGAAAAATCCGTGCAGAAAGATCGTGTCAGGGAGTTTGAGTCCAGCCGCCATCAGCATCGCCGGCCAATACAGGCAATGGAACTTAAGTATGTCTTTCGCCATCAGATGTACGACTTCGGCTTCGTTCCACCATTTGTTAAACGACTTTTCGTCATCGGCATACCCGATTGCGGAGATATAGTTCGACAGAGCATCGACCCAGACGTAGGCTACCTGGCTCTTATCGAACGACAACGGTATCCCCCACTTGACCCGCTCGCGGGAAAGGGAGAAGTCCGGAAGGTCCTGTCCGATCAGACCGAGGACTTCGCGGCGTCGCTCTTCGGGAAGGATGACCAGTTCGCCGGACTCGATCCTGGCCTTGATTTTCTCGGCAAAGGCGGTGAGACGGAAGAAGTAGTTCTTCTCTTTTAGTTTCTCCGGAGCCCGTTTGTGGTCCGGGCAGAGACCGTTGACCAATTCTTTCTCCGTGAGGAATTTCTCACATCCGGTACAGTAGAGTCCCTCATAATAACCGGAGTAGACGACCTCCTGGCCATCGTCCGTCCGCGCCGAGCGCATCGCTTCGAGAATCTTGTTCACTGCATGCAAATGACGCTCGGATGTGGTGCGGATGAAATCGCTATATTCGATATCGAGATTCTTCCAGGCTTTCTTAAACGTCTCAACTGTCCGGTCGCAGAATGCCTGTTCGGACAACCCGGCCTCGCGTGCTGCCTCCGCTACTTTCGTACCGTGCTCATCAGTGCCGGTGAGAAAGAACGCTTCCCGACCTGCGAGGCGATTGAACCGCGCCATCAGGTCGGCGGCAATCGTGGTATACGCGTGTCCGATATGCGGGCGGTCGTTTACATAGTAAATGGGCGTAGTGATATAAAATGGTCTATGCATGTCTGACTCCGAATGCGGCCTGGTCAGTGGAGATTTTCCGGTTCATCCAGACGCTTGAGCGCTTCCTGTTCATCCTGAGAGACGGTCGTCTCTGCTTCGTAATCGGTGGCCGCCGGCGCCGGGGCTTTGGCTTCGGAAGCGGCTCGCTTGCTGGCGCTGATAATTTCGTCGAGACGCACCTGCAGGAAGGTATTCTCTTCGGTGAGGAGTATCGCTTCCTCTTTAAAGATATCGATGCGCTGCACGGTCCCGTTCCCCTGCTTGGACACGACCACCGCTCCGATCTGCGGAAATTTGCGCTTGATCCCGGCATAGGTCTCGACTTCGTATCGAAGGCAGCACAGCAGGCGACCGCAGTTGCCGGATATTTTTGACGGGTTCAACGACAAATCTTGCTCGCGGGCATGAGCAGTGGATATCGGCGCAAATTCCTTGATAAACGAATTACAGCACTGCCGACGACCGCAAATCCCGTACCCATCCGTCCGACGAGCTTCATCGCGCACACCAATCTGACGCAGTTCGATCCTGGTGCGATAACGGGCGGCCAAATCGCGCACCAACGCGCGGAAATCTACGCGGTGATCGGCCGTGAAATAGAACGTTATCTTGTTCCCGTCGAACTGGCACTCGACATCGACCACTTTCATGATCAATCCGTGTTTCCGAATCAACTCACCGATGTCCTTCTTGTACTGGCATTCGCGCTGCTTGAGATCATCGTAGCGTACCCGATCCTCGCGGCCGGCCGGACGAAGGATGGAGCGGGGGCGCGACGTCTCCGAGAAATCCAGCGCCGTGTCGATCCGCTTGGACAGCAAGCCCATATCCTCGCCCTGATCGGCCTGGACGATGACGTATTCCGGCACTTTGAAGGTGTGGTGATACGAATTGTAGAAGTACTCCTTGCGGGAGCCCTTGAATTCAACGAGAAACAGTTCGGCCATATTTGATCGTGATACCTTCTAAGTCTTCGCCTGGGGTTACCCGGAGGCCCGCAAGTCCGCCTTAAGTTTCAGCGACAGAGCAACTAACGCCGGCGGAATATGCACATTCCGCTTCAGGTCGGCAAGCGCATTTTTGACATGCCCCGCAGCGGCAGAGGCTGCTCCCGTATGCTCAAACGCGCGCGAAAGCTTCACGATCTCCGAGGCAAAATCCACATTCACGAAATTCTGATCATCTCCGGAGGCCGCGTAGTATTGACAATCCCGCATAAGCGACTGCCAAAGTCGCAACAACTCCTCAATTTCACCGCGGTCCCGCATGTCCACCAGATCGATCAGGTGCCCGACCATGTCTGGATTGTCGTCCAGCACCAGCGACTTGAATAAGAGAAATCCCACGGCTCGACGCGATTCACCGTCATCGCTTGACGTGGACAGTGCGATGGCCCGTCCCAGCACACCCTCGGAAATCCTCGCCGCCAGTCTGGCAGGATCCCCATCAATATCATAGTGCTCCTTCAAATATCTGACGGCGACGTCTTCAGGCACTCGCTCAAATCTGATTCGCTGCGAACGGGATTGTATGGTCGGCAACAGCGATTCCGGCCGCTCGGCGGTCAGAATGATCACCGTATTCGGCGGTGGCTCCTCGATCAGTTTCAACAGCGCGTCGGCAGACTGTGCCAGCATCTTGTCCATCTGATAGAATAGCACAACTCTGGTAATGCCAGGATCGCCGCGCCGTGACAGGGCCCGTTTGACTTCTCTGGCCATGCTGATTGGGATGCTGGTCGGCGTCGACGACGTCAGTATGCAGTATGGTTCAGCCCGCTTCTCTTCAAGAACGGCAGCCGTAAGCTCGATCGCCTCTTCGAGGTTTTTGTGACTTGGAATTGGGACAATCAAACTGAGCGCTTGGTGACTGAGGGCCAGGATATTTCGACATCTTGAGCAGGTACCGCACGGCGCTACCGGGCAATCATGATTATCCGATTTATTCGGCGATTCGCAATTCAGCAATGCCGCGAACGTAATGGCCAGCGGCCACTGCCCGATTCCCTCGCGACCCGAGAACAAATAAGTCGAAGCTACTCGTCTTGCCTCAAAACTGCGTGAAAGTATCGACCACGCGCGTGGCTGTGATTGTATGATTTCAGAAGGATTCAATTCTAATCCATTCTACCGGATCGAGCGTCTGACGCCCCTTGCGTAGCTCAAATTTCACGAGACCATCGTCGGCGGCGTCGCCGACCGTCGTACCGGCCTGTACGCGCTGATCGGTTGAGACGGCGATCTTGTCCAGCCCGGCGTAGGTCGTGAAGTACTGGTTATCGTGGTTGATGATAACGAAGTTTCCGTAGCCGCGCAAATTCCCCGTGTAGATGACTGTTCCCGATGATACCGCGTTGACGGGGTCTCCCGGTTTCCCTTTGATTGTAATGCCGGGGGAAAAGGACTTCAGTTTAGTTACGGGATGGACTGAAGTCCCGTAGGCAAGTATCACTTTCCCTCGATAAGGAGACGGCAGTTCACCTTTGAGCGCGGCAAAATTCCCGCTCGCTTTGCTGACCTCCGGCTGCGGTTTCGGCGCGACTTTTTGCGATTTCTCCAGGCGCGCGATCAAATCCCCCATCTCCTCGGCCGACTTCTGAAGGGTCATTACCCGGTCGGCCTCGTCTTTGCTCATCCCCCGAAGCTTCTCCAAAGTCGACTCGCGCTTCTGCAGTCGGGCTTTCTCCAGTGCGTACGAAGCTTCCTTTTGACGCTTGAGATTGGAGATCTGCTTGCCTGTTCCGCTTAGCTCGGCCAGCTCTACGGCTGTCTCCTTGAGAACCTTGGAGGCTTCAGCCACCGTGCCGGATTCATAGTTGGCCAATGCCGTTAAATATACAACCCGGCGATCCATGTCCATCTCATCATCGGGCTGCCCGGCAAATTGCTGACGACCTTCCCGAGTCGATAGGTATAGCTGCCGGATGTTTCCAAGGTAGCGGCGTTGCGAATTGTCCAGCTTTTCCTGTTGGGAGCCGACCTGTCCTTCGGCGTCCGCAATCTGCTTGGACAGCTGTTTCATTTCCCGATTCAGGCGCGCTATGACCTGTTGAGACGAAGACATCCGTTGATCGTACTCGTTGATATCTTTTTGCAGGCGCTTCTCCTCCCGCCTCAACGAATCCAGACGGTCCTGGCTGCGCTTGACATCGCGCTGCACCTGCTCGAGCTCTTTCTTCTGGTTGCGGATGTCATCGGGAGTGTCCGCTCGCGCGGATGGAGTAGAGGTAAAAGCCATCAGGATCACAAGAAATGGAAACGCGAGCGATTTCATGGCGTCACCTGAGAAGCCTTCGGATCCCAAGGTATCCACTGACCATGCCCAGCAGCGCGGCCGCGAGACAGAACAGGGCGATATTGCCGATTTGAGGAATCACCAGCTCGAACTGGCTGAAATCCACTTTCTGGCGGCCATAGAATACTATCAGCCAACTTACAATGGCCGAGATTCCCCCGATCGCACATCCCTCAGCGATGAAAGGAAAGGCGGTGAAGAATCTTCCCGAACCTAACAACAGCATCTGGTGCAACCCGACTGCGCGAGCGCGGGTCATTAGGCGGATGCTATTGGCTGAAGTGATAATTGCCGTTAAAAGGACGATTACACCCAAAAACAAACCAACGGTCCGGAACAGCGAACGGGTTTTCTCCATACGTTCCAGCCATTGACGGCTGTAATGCACTTCCAGCACGCCGGGGATACTCAGGAGTTTTTGTTCCATGCCTGAAAGCGATGTCAGGTTGCGATACTCCGGCTTGACCGTGAAGACAAAGGATTGTGGC
>DATKJY010000086.1:0-2864 GCA_035543175.1 Candidatus Acidiferrum sp. | reverse complement strand
CCTCTTTCTGCGGCTTTACCTTCACGAGCGCGTTTCACATGGGGTGTCGAATCGCTCCCTTGCCCGGTTTTTATCGGCGCTGTCCGGGTTCCAGCGGTCGATAGCGTCGCAGCGTGAAAACCGCGATCTCATTTTCAAACTTCCACGAATCAAATACTCCGGAAAACTCCCGGTGTTTGTGCCACAGTCGGAGGCGGGCCAGCTCTTTGAACGTGACGAAGCCACCGGTGATGCGGATAGCTATGCATGTTGGCGCGATTACATCGTCGTCGCGTTGCTTTACGTCACTGGGCTTCGACGGGAAGAAATTGCCGGGCTTAGAATCTCGGACTTGGATCTTCAACGCGGCTTGGTGACGACAATCGGCAAAGGGAACAAACAGCGAGTGGTACCCATGGGCGATTACACTCGCGCTGAAGTTCAGGAGTATCTGACGCGACGCGAACATTTTATTCATGCGCTCAACAGTTTGAGCCCATTTCTTCTGCTCAATCGCGCAGGCGGAGCTTTGTCGGTGCGGTCCATAGACCGGCTCGTCAAGCAATTCGGAAAACTGCGGGGAATGGACCTGACGCCGCACAAGCTGCGACATTCGTTTGCGACCCATCTGCTTGAAAACGGCGCCGATCTCATGTTTATCAAAGAGGTGCTCGGACACAGTTCTTTGTCGATTACTCAAAAGTACACGCACGTTACCGCCGAAGCCATGAAACGGGTCTACGAATCGGCGCACCCGCGTTCCGGAACCAGGAAATAAGAGGAAATCCTATGAATATGCGCGCGACGACCATAATCGGTCTCATCCATAACGGCAAAGCGGCGATGGCCGGCGACGGTCAGGTGACGTTCGACGATACAGTCATCAAAGCCAAAGCAGTCAAGATCAGGACCATGCGCGAGGGCAAGATTCTGGCCGGTTTTGCAGGAGCCGCGGCGGATGCTCTCGCGTTGTTCGAGTTGCTCGAAAAGAAGATCGAGGAATATGCCGGTAATCTGCCAAAGGCCTCAGTCGAACTGGCCAAGGAATGGCGCACGGACCGAACTCTCCAGAAGCTTGAAGCCGTTATCGCCGTGACGGATAAGACAAACATTTTCATGATCAGTGGAAACGGCGATGTGGTTGAGCCGGACGACGGTATTGTAGCAATCGGTTCCGGCGGAGCATACGCTCTGGCCGCGGCCCGTGCGTTGATTCTGGCCAATCCCAAAATGTCGGCCGAGAAAATCGCGCAGACTTCGATGGAGATTGCCGCCGACATCTGTGTTTATACCAATCGCAACATCAAGGTAGAAAGCCTGAAATGAAGAACGACTATCCAACGCCACGGGAGATTGTCGAACATCTCGATAGATATATTATCGGCCAGGCCGAGGCAAAGAAGTCGGTAGCCATCGCACTGCGAAACCGGTGGCGGCGACAGAATGCACCGGAGGAACTTCGCGCCGAGATCATGCCGAACAACATCATCATGATCGGTCCCACCGGTGTCGGCAAGACGGAGATCGCGCGGAGGTTGGCCGATTTGGCGCGGGCGCCGTTTATCAAGGTTGAAGCATCCAAGTTCACCGAAGTCGGATATGTCGGTCGCGACGTCGAATCGATGGTACGAGATCTGGTCGATATCGCCGTTAATATGGTGAAGCTTGAGAAATCCAAGGATCTGAGCGACAAAGCGGCTGCTGCCTGCAACGATCGCCTGGTCGATCTTATGCTGGGCCTACAGGGTGCACCGGGACCAATCGGACTCGGCGGAGTAGGGGCGACCTCCACTCTCGAGGTCGCAGCGACGCTTGATCCACTTTCGTCTACCAGAGAGAAGCTTCGGCAGAAGCTCCTCGAAGGTAAGCTGGATGATCGTGAAGTGGAGCTGGATGCACCGCAGAACCAGTTCCCGGTCGTAGAAATCTTCTCGCCGATGGGAATGGAAGAGCTGGGGGTGAACTTCCAGGAGATGTTTTCCGGGTTGATGCCCAAGAAAACCAAGCGTCGCAAGATGACGATTCGAGATGCCCGCAAGTTTCTTATGACCGAGGAGCTTAACAAACTGGTCAACATGGATGACGTCATTGCCGAAGCGCTAGACCGCGTCCAGGAATCCGGGATCGTGTTTGTCGACGAAATCGACAAGATCGTCGGCGACGGCAACAAGACCGGGCCGGACGTCAGTCGCGAAGGGGTGCAACGGGACATTCTTCCGATTGTCGAAGGTTCCGGCGTCATGACCAAGTACGGCATGGTTCACACCGATCATATCCTGTTCATAGCTGCAGGAGCATTTCACGCGGCAAGGCCATCAGATCTCATTCCCGAGCTGCAGGGGCGCTTCCCGATTCGAGTGGAATTGGATTCGTTAACGGCCGCGGATTTCGAGCGAATTCTCACCGAACCACGAGTTGCGCTGGTTAAGCAGTATCAGGCCTTGCTCAAGGCCGAAGGCCTGGATCTTGAGTTTGCGCCTGAAGCCATCAAGAAAATAGCGCAAATCGCCGAGCAGGTGAATCAGCAGTCGGAGAATATCGGCGCGAGACGCCTGCACACGGTGATGACCAAGCTTCTCGAGGACATCCTGTTCGAGCCGCCTGTCAAGAAGAAGAAGGTGACGATTACGGCGGCTATCGTCGAGAAGCGCCTCTCGCAGATTATCGAGAACGAAGACCTAAGCAGGTATATACTCTAGTCTCCCGACCATCATAGACAAAGACGCCCGCGAATGCGGGCGTTGTCATCTAGTGTCAGGCTGTGCGAGCTGCGGTCACACGACGTACACGCGCACGTCGCCGATGAAGTGACTGGCCGCGATGTACAACCGGGCATCGGCGGCTTCGTACGTGTCGGTCTGCGCGTCCATTGAATTGCCGAACCC
>DATKJY010000085.1:0-5132 GCA_035543175.1 Candidatus Acidiferrum sp. | reverse complement strand
TGTTACCGATCTCACTCGCGCCGTCCTTGTTGAAGACCTTGTACCGCACATGGCGCTCCATCGTGATACCGGCTCCCCGCCCCTGTATGGACACATACAGGCTCTCACAATCCAGAATCACCATGGCATTAGCCTGGGAGTAATCCGACGGCGGTCCCATCTTCCATTCTTCATCGCTCACTTTGCCGTACTTGGCAGCTAAGGTCGTGGTCGCGCCCAGAATCAGGACCAGTATCACACCCAGCGCTACCAGGGTCCCTTTGTGAACAGTAAACATGAGAACCTCCCGCATCGGAGAGTCGATGCACCGCGATGTCATAGACAATTTGTACGCTCGCGAAGAAGATACCTATCAAAGGTGAGTAAGTCAATATTAGACGAAGGAAATTCTTGTATCCCCTTTTAGTTTGACATTCCCGTCCCCGGCTCCCTGATTGGGGGCCGGTGACCTATGTTACATTTCCATGATTACCTCGAGATCCTCATCGCGATCATCGTCATTGTTGATCCGCTCGGCGCCATCCCGATTTTTGTCGGATTGACCGCCGATCAGACCGAGAAAGAGCGCGCCCACACCGCTCACATTGCCGTAGTCACCATGGCGATTGTTCTGATTGTCGCGACCCTGATCGGCGAGTCGATCATGCATGCGTTCGGCATCAGCCTAGAGTCATTTCAGGTCGCGGGAGGGATTTTGCTTCTGCTATTGGCCATATCGATGATGAACGCCAAACGAAGCCCCAGCAAGCAGACGCCTGAAGAAGAGAAAGAAGCAGAGCACAAGGAGAATGTGGCGGTCGTCCCATTGGCCGTTCCGCTCCTCGCCGGACCGGCCGCCATAAGTACCGTGATTATCTACGCAACCCAGGAAGCAGCCACCTGGTCGCTTAAGGGGTTTCTCATACTTTGTATTCTGTTTGTCGCCGGTCTGGTTTGGACCGCTTTTCGCGTATCGATTCCCCTGAGCCGCAAATTGGGTCAGACCGCCATGAACAACGTCACACGGCTTCTCGGATTGCTGCTCGCCGCGATCGCGGTCGAATTCATGACCACCGGTCTCGCAAAATTATTCCCCGGTCTCAGATAGACTCGTAGAACCCGACACAAGTAAAAGCGTGATCGCTTAGAGTGCTTAAGGCCTCTTCAGGCCGGCTTCACCACCGAACGACTGTTTATCATGTTGTACAGGGACGACAAGATGGCTCCCAGGATACATCCCACTACGAGCCCCCAGAGCAACCCGATGATGCTTCCAACCGCGGTCAGCGTATAGCCGCGGAAGATATGCGCGACAACTGTGAACTCGCGCGAGGTGCCTTCGAATATGATGACCCACCAGGTCATAAGGAACAGGCCGATCCCAAACATCAGCCCGCAGGCCAGCGCAAATGCCTTGACATTGAGTTTCATGAAGACCTCCACCATTGGTTCGCGAATGTGAATAACGACCATCTGTCAGCCCAGGTTACGCTTGATATGGCTCGTGAAGTTGTGATGCGAATCGGCGATGACTAAGCGAATGCTTCCGAACCGATTTCGTTTAATAGTATCGGCAAACTGGTCCGAATTGTCAACTATTATTGCGATTGTATCAGAGGCGGAGGGGCACTATAATCGCGACGCCCGAGCGACCGTCAAGGCAGAAGCAATTTGCGGAATTACATTTCGGGTTCAGTCATCGTGAGGAGCCCTCTGCCGACGGCGGAGGGCGACGTACTGATCTGTTGCTTTCGGGGGATCGTTGCCAAGCTTGCTATCTTCACATCGTCCCGATGTTCTCTTTCGGCACCCAGCCGGTCTCCCCCTTCATATTGGCGCACCAGTACCATCCCGACTCTTCCTTAAGGACCGTGACTATATCCCCCACCTTCACCGTCAACTCCGTAGCATCGTAATCGAACTTCATCACGCCGCGCTCACCGTCGCATTCCAGATACGATTCCGGCACCCATCCGCTTTTGCCGGAGGCGGTCGTGCACCATATCCAACCGGGCCACTCAGTATCTTTTTCCCCGAGTGTGACAGTTTCACCGGCGCGCGCTTTGACCGGGTCCACAAACTTGGTGGTGTAATCCGCGACAATGAGCGCGGAAATCGGTTGTTGATAGCGAAACGGCATGAATAAAACCGGGCTCCGAAAACAGACGTTTAGCTCTCACTATTGTATGCAAAGACGCGACACCCCCGCCATCTTTTTCTTGTCCCGTTAATCAAAACCGGATATACATACCCCCATGAAAACCAAACATCATTTGCTGAATTGGATTGAGATCTCTAAGTCGGCCCTCGACAGCAATGTCGCCACCCTGGCGAGGCTCGCGCGCGGTCGCATCATGGCCCCCTCGGTCAAAGCCAACGCCTACGGCCACGGCCTGCCGGAAATTGTGAGCCTCCTGACACCCAACAGACATGTCGAGTATCTCTCGGTGCATTCGCTCGAAGATGCCGTCGATTGCCGCATGGCGCGATGGCCGCGAAGGATTATGGTGCTCGGCCCAATCGCCCTCGACGATCTCGATGCCGTCATCGAATACGATCTCGAACCGGTCGTGACCAACCGCCAGACTATTGAACGACTCGGCGCTCTGGGCAGCCACACCAAACGACCCATCTACACGCATCTCAAACTCGAGACCGGTACCAATCGGCAGGGGATCACCGAAAAAGAGATTCCCGCCATTGCTGCAGCGTACAAAAAATATCCCCGCTTGAAACGCCCGCTTGGCGCGAGCACGCATTTCGCCAACATCGAAGATACCACCAGTCACGAATACGCTAATTTCCAGCTAGCGAACTTCAATCGTCTGGTGGGTGTCATGGCGCGCCACGGCATCAAACCGAAATACCGCCACACGGCCTCATCGGCGGCTTTGATTCTCTTCGAGAAGACGCGCTTTGAGTTGGTCCGCCCGGGACTGGCGGTCTATGGTCATTGGCCCTCCAAAGAAACTTACCTCAGCTACCGTCTGCAGGGGAAAAAGAACAATATCCTTCGTCCGGTCTTGAGCTGGCGCACGCGGGTGACGCAGATAAAGGAAGTCCCCCCGGATGCCTTCATCGGTTACGGTTGCACCTATCGCACCACCGCGAAGACGAAATTGGCGATTTTGCCGATCGGCTATTACGACGGCTATGACCGCGCGCTCTCCAATCAGGCGTACGTGCTGATAAGGGGGAAGCGGGCGCCGGTGCGCGGACGTATTTGCATGAATCTGACCATGGTTGATATCACCGACATCCCGGGCGTGAAGCTCGAAGACGAAGTGACTTTGCTCGGTCGCGATGGTCGTGAGGAGCTAACCGCCGAGCAATTAGCGCAGTGGGCCGAGACGATCAACTACGAGATTCTCTCCCGTCTCTCGCCTCTAATCCCTAGAGGAATTGTGAAGTAGGTCGATACCGCTTCGGTCTCGACACCCTGGAGCAGGCGTAGGGCACAACCGTTTCCGGCTCCACCGTCATTGCGAGGAGCGGCTCGGTCTTCGCCCGCTCGCGACGAAGCAATCTCTGCCAGTCCGGATATTGTCTGGTTGCGTCGGGTCCTGACCTCGCTTCGAGGTTGTGACCCGACGCCCCCGAGCCCTAATTCGACGCCGCCAGTTTGTTCTTGGCCGCGTGACCCGCGCAGTTATCCATGCGTTTGTGCTCGGCGCACCAGGTCGACTTGACCCCGTCGATCACGTAATTCTGCACATCGATGGTATGCGACTGCATATCATAGATGCCGGTCACGGTCATCCGAAAATTGGTGCGGCCCCCGCCCTTGACCAGGTCTTCGGCATGATCGTTGTGCAGAAACATGATGTACCGCCCGTTGTCGAGACGGAGGCAGTAGGTGTGACCGAACTGGTCACACTGGCCGTGCGCCCCTTCGGATTTCTGAAGGTCGCACACTAGGCAAGTGTAGGTTCCGGTGAAGGTCCGGACTTTGGAGCTGGTCGTAGCTGTGACCGTGAGGGCGGTCATGAGTACGACGGCGAGAACGATAGCGATACGAGTAACTTTCACAGTACCTCCTGCACGTGAGCTAAGGTTGATTGATGTAAAATGGTCTTAATGGACCTAAGAAGTACAGGTTGCCGCTTCGTGTCAAGCTCTTTTTTTGTACCAAATTCAGATCCGCCCGGCAATCTTTGCAGGCCGAGTTCCGAACGAGGCTTCCGAGTGAGATACCGGGCGCGCGAAGTTTTCTAATTTCGTTCCTGCGAGGATAGGAATCCATGCCAAAGTCTTCTCTCGCGAAGGCGTCCTGCCGGCCTTTCTATGCTGCCATCCCGCAAACGCGGGGGGCCAGAGCCGGTCATTGGCTGTTCCCCCAGGCACTTAACACACGGCGACCTGGCGGCCCTTTAGGTGCGATCGTCACGGATGATTTTATCGAAACTTTCCTAGTCTTTTTCGTATATTAGCAGTAGACACTGCTACTAAACGGACGGATGCGACCTTGAACCACATAGACTTAAACCCGTTGATCGGACTGGGCCTTACCAACCTGGAGGCCGAAATATACGCCTTCCTTTTAGCCCACTCTCCCGCAACGGGTTACGGTATCGCTAAAGGGATCGCCAAACCGACCGCCAATACCTACAAGGCGCTCGAATCCCTTCAAAGCAAAGGTGCTATCATTATAGATGACAGCCAAACCCGCCTCTGCCGGGCGGTGCCGATGGAAGAGCTGTTCGGCATTTTCCAGCGAAAGTTCGACAGTTTCAAAAGCGAAGCCCGCTCCGAGCTGGCCAAGATCGAGCGAGCGCCGGACGACAGTCGCATCTATCAACTTCAGTCCATGGATCAAGTCATTTCGCGATTCCGCGGCATGTTCGCCAAAGCTCGCCGAAAGATCGTGCTCGATTTCTTTCCCCTCCCCGCAATGGAACTTCGCAGAGACATTCTCGCCGCCTCCGAACGAGGTGTGAGTATCCTCATGAAGCTCTATCTTTCGATGGACCTTCCTGGGGTAGAAACAGTCGTCACAAACAATGGGCCCCAGATGGTGGAGCGATGGCCCGGTCAATGGGCGAATGGAGTGTTCGACGGCGAAGAGTATCTCCTCGCGTTCCTGTCGCGAGACGGTCGGCAGGTCCACCAGGCGGTCTGGAGCAACAACCAGTATCTGTCGTGGATCTATTACA
>DATKJY010000084.1:0-2689 GCA_035543175.1 Candidatus Acidiferrum sp. | reverse complement strand
CGTCGGTGTCGGCCTGGAACGTGGGTTAACTCACGTACTAGCGCCAATTGCCGCCACTGTCATCATTGCCGCTACCATTGCTTTCCTTGTAACCGGTAGAGCCGATGCCTCGCGCGCCGACATACCTGTGCTCTATCAAGTCCCTGATTTCACGTTTGTAGAGAGAAGCGGCAAGCCATTCGGTTTGAATGACATGAAGGGGAAGATTAGCGTCGTTGATTTCTTCTTCGCCTCCTGCCAGGGACCCTGCCCGATTATGAACGCCGACATGGCCGAGATGTACCGGCTCTATGCTCACTCAGACAAAGTTCAATTTGTCTCGTTTACGGTCGATCCCGATGTCGATTCGCTTCCGGTTCTCAAGAAGTATGCGGAGCGATTTGGGGTTACCGACAATCGATGGCTGCTCGTCCGAGCCGAATCCAAAGTGATATCCGGCTTCTGTGAACAAGGCTTTAAAGTAAGTGGCGAACTGCCGGGACGACACAGCACGAAGTTAATTCTGGTCGATCCTCAGGGGATGATTCGGGGCTATTACGACTACGACAGCGAAACATCACTCAAGCTTTTGCGTAATAATATCCGAACTCTGGCCCGGGAGATGGAGTGACCTTTCGTGATTTGGCGACGCTGAACGCCTGTCTGAATCTGGCGAGCGCCGCGTTTCTGACATTCGGCTTTGTCAATATCAAGCGAAGGAGACGCGACACGCACCGTCGCTTCATGGTAGCTGCGGTCATCACATCCGCGCTTTTTTTGATAAGTTATTCCATCTATCATTCACAGGTCGGATCGGTTCCGTACGCGCGACACGATTGGACGCGCCCGCTTTATTTTACTATTTTAATCCCGCACGTCACGCTGGCCGGCTTGATGGTTCCCTTCATCGTGCTCGCTCTGTGGCACGCGTTGCATAGTCGGTTTGACCGACACAAGCGGATCACGCGCTGGCTCTGGCCCGTCTGGATGTTTGTCTCGGCCAGCGGAGTGGTCGTATATGTTATGCTGTATCATCTCTAAACTACATCTGGTGGAGGAATTGCTTCATGTCGGCACGAGTGCTATTGATTTCAGTCATAGGTTTTTTGGTCGCGGTATGCCCTTTGGGACGGGCCCAAACGCCGCCGTCGCATACGGCGATATCCGGCACCATCTACGATTCCACCAGTGGCCAACCGATTCCCTATGCCACTGTCCAGATCGTGGGGACCGGGCGCTCGACTCTGGCCAACGATGATGGCCAATACCGCCTGTTGGTGGGTCCCGGTACGTACCAGGTCAAGTTCAGCCACGTGTCACATTACTCCCTTACTCTCTCCGTCACAGTTGCGGACAGTGTACTGCACGAGGACATCTATCTGCGACCGTCGTTGATTGAAGTGAAAGGTATTCGCGTCTTTGACAAAGCCTATGACCCGGCCCAACAGATCATCCTCGACGCCATCGCTCGCAAGAAGCAGATGCTTGAGAAATTGCAATCATACAAGTTCGATGCCTATCTCAAGGTCGCCGTGCGCAACGCCGCCAAACCGGAATCGACTAACGTTTTGGGTATTATCGAATCGCAAATGTCCGCGTTCTGGGAGAGGCCCAACAAATACAAGGAGATAATTCTTGCTCGACGCCAGACCGCAAACATCCCCGAGGGAACCGTCCTGACCTCACTGGGCGACATTCTCGATATCTACCGCGACCGAAACCCGTTCGGCAATGAAGAAATTGTGTCACCGGTCGCCGGCGACGCGCTCGACCATTACAATTACTATCTCCTCGACACGATCGTGGTCGATGGTCGTCGCGTGCTCGTACTCGAGATTGAGCCGAAACGGCCCGAAGAACCGGCCTACGCCGGGCAGATACAGATCGCCGATTCCAGCTACGGGGTGGTCAGCCTCGACGTTAAGGTACAGCGGGCCCTGTCCGAAATGGGCGTGAAGAATATTCACTTTACGCAGCATTTCACCGAATACCAGGGCGAGTACTGGATGCCGGTCGAAGGGCGTTTCTGGCTGAACGTCAATCTCAATTTCCCCGGCCTACCTTCGAACATTGCGGTCGAAGCTGTCACTTCGTTCCACAATTTCACGTTCGATACGGCGGCGCCCAAAGGGACATTCAATCAATACGCGCTCGAAGTAGCCCCGGATGCGGACAAGGTCGATTCGGCTGCCTGGGACGCGCGGCAGACTATACCGCTCACCAATCAGGAGAACCGGGATTACCAGAGGATGGACTCCATTGTGCATAATCGCCCCGTCGGTCAGAAAATCGCCGCCGGCGTATCGAAAGTGCTGTTCGGCGCCCTGTATTCCCAGGACATGTTCCGCTTCAACCGCGTAGAAGGAGCCTACGGCGGGCTTCCCTTGTATTTCGATCATTTGATCCCGCGCACCAGCCTCCAGCTGAAAACCGGTTATGCCTTCGACGGCAAATACTGGGAGCACGACTATTCTTTCACGACCACCCTGCAACATCGGCCAAAGCTCGAATTGACCGGCGGATTTCATGATCGGATCGTTTCCCGGCCCACGATCATAGCTTCGCGTGCGTCGAATAATTCGCTATGGGCGCTCGTCGATCAGTGGGATCCACTCGATTACTATCTCGAAAAGGGATTTCACCTGGCGGTTTTAGCGAGTCCGCTCAGTCATCTCCAAACCAGTATAGCCTATAACGACTGCGATCAGTA
>DATKJY010000083.1:0-5460 GCA_035543175.1 Candidatus Acidiferrum sp. | reverse complement strand
AGGAACTGGCCGCTATTGTCATTGAGTCGATGGCACAACTCAATCAAGCGCCGTCCGAATTGATGGTAACCTATGGCGCACACGCGGCGACGGATATTACCGGTTATGGTTTGCTTGGACATGCGTACGAGATGGCAGCCGCCTCGCAGGTGTCGATACGGATATTTTCGAAAACTCTGCCGCTGCTTCCGCAGGCGCTTGAATTGGCGGCCAAGAAGATGATACCGGGCGGGGCCAACGACAATCGGGAATTCCTGGTCGGTCATGTTAAAGTCACCGCGTCTATCGACCCGAATCTTGAAGTCGTTTTGTACGACCCCCAGACATCGGGCGGACTATTTATCGCGATGTCGCCACAGAGAGCCGACGAGTTCCAACAGGAACTGAAACGTCATCACCTTCCCGATCAGCCGGTTGGCCAGGTAGAGCGACCGGGCGAAGTCGAGTTGATTGTCGAATAGCGCATGGCACGTCCTTCGCAATCACAAAAATATCTTTGGTGGGTACTCACCGCGGTTATTCTCGTCGGTGGATTCGCATTTTGGCAATATCATATCGACAGCGATCCGCCGATGAATTTCTCGGGGCTGGGGCAGTCGCTTTACACCGACCCGGCACAATACGTTTTCCATGCTCGAAATTACACACTATATGGGCAATCCGATCCGTTTGATTATCCCAAGTTCGCGGTGTTTCAGAACTCGCTTTTGAGCCGGTTTGCGTATTTGTGGTTCTCGATTACGGGAGTGTCGCTTCGGCAGGCGAATCTGGTGGGCGTCTTCATGAGTCTCGGAGGGTTGATCCTTTTTGTACTTGGGTTGGCGCGCTCATATCGTCACTGGGTTCCGGCGGCGGTTGCGCTCTGCTATGTAATCAACGTCACATTATTCATTCATGGGCGCGTCCCATATCTGGAGAACGGGCTGCTGATTGCATCGGGAGCGGTGTTTTGGATCTATTCGTGGTGGGGAGACAGGAACTCGGGAATAGTGTTATCGGGAGTGCTCGCCGCGGTGGCGATGCTCATGGGGAAGCTTTTCGGAGCGCTTTTGCTGCCGGCGATCGCCCTCACAATCATAACCTCAGCAACGCCCGACAGATGGAAACGCACGCTCATTCTGGTCGGGTCGTTTGTGGGTGCAGCCATCGTGCTCCTCGTTGTTCTTTACGCGGGGAAATTCAGCGCCGTGTCGGGATATTTCGGTGAGCAGACGTACGGGCTGTATGGTTATCCGCCGGGCCTTTCCTCGCCGTGGGGATTTGTCGAATCGCTGATTTCGTACGGCTATCGTAACAGGCTGTTTTATCTAAGTCCGGACCTGGTCGGGTTTTTCGTTGTGGGAGGATTTTTCTTTGCCCGGTATCTGGCTGGGGGATTGCGGTTTGCCGATCTCCCTCGTCCTACAGTGCTCGCTTTATTCTGGATATTATTTTTTGTCGGCGGGTTGATGCCGCTGGGGTATTCGCCGATTCGATACGCCGTGATCATCATTCCGGCGGTGATAATATTCGGATTCACGATGCTCGATATAGCGCTCGGGATGAAATCGAATTTGGTGTTTCATTGGGATTTCAAACTCACGGCGATTCTTGCGTTTATCGCCTGGGTATTTGTGATGCACGCGACGGCGAACACGCTGTATTTCAATACCGTTCCGCCGCCAATTCGCGGGCTGGTATGGTTCACGCTGCCGGGTGGGATCGCGCTGGCCTGGCTCGTTCGCTATATCCTGATACATTGGAAGAAACGGTGGACGTATCGCACGCTGGTAACGTTGATAATTGTCACGGTGGCGGCGTCGGTTGTAATCAATAGTTTTCGCATTCGGCGCTACCAGTATATGCAGCAGAATTACAACGTACTGGAGGCGAGCCAGGATATCGCCAAGATTCTTGGGCCGGGGGCGGTTATCTCAGGGCCGTTTGGCCCCAGCCTGACAATGAATTGCAAGGTAAAGTCGTTTATTCATCAATTTGGCGTGGCGAGGGTGGACAGCACGTTATTTGACCGGGAGCCGATTACGCATCTGGCGGTTGACGAATCAAATGCGGCGGTGGCATCACAGAACTACCCGGAGCTGAAGGACCTCAAATCGGAAGCGGCATACTGGATTTGTGACAATCAGGTACAAATCTATGATATCAGCAAAGCGACCAAGAACAGGACGGCCAATGCGTATGTCGAGACTAATTATGAGCGGGCCTCCCAGTACCTAAATGCACAGAAATATGATACAGCGCTGGCCGAGATTAAACGATTCGTGGTAGTCGCGCCTGATTCCAAGGCCGGGGGAATGCTCTACGCTAAGATCCTGACTCAGGTGGGGCAATACGACCAGGCCAATCGGGTGTACGCGTCGCTGGTGCGGGCTTTCCCGACCGATTTCAGCGTTCATCTGGAGTATGGCTATTTCCTGACGCAGTTGATTATCGCCAGCAAAGATCGCTCGCTGGCGCCGATAGCCGAGGAGAACCTTCGACTCGCCGCCGAGACGAATCCGTTTAAGGCCAATATAGCCAACGAGCTGTGGGGGCGATACCTGCAGGCCATGGGCCAGTAGGCATTCCTTAACGTAGATTTATTGGTTCCATCATTACAAATTTTCGGCACTTTTTGGGCTCCAGTGGGTTTAATCCTGTACCCGTTGGATAAATACGGGGTTACTACACAGGAACCGCATACCGGGAGCACGGAAGATGGCCGACCTTTACAGAGTGAAACCGCTGCCGTACGCGTACGACAAACTGGACGGCATTTCAGCACAGACCAATACTTATCATCACGACACGCATTACGCCGGGTACGTCAAGAAGCGAAACGAAGTAATGGAGAAGCTGGCGAAAGCGGATCGGAGCGCCGCGAACGCCAACTATTCCGAATTTGGCGGCCTCAAGCGTCACGAAACGTTCAATGCGGCCGGGCAGCATCTTCACGAGCTGTTCTGGGATATACTCGGCGGCGACGGGAAGCCGACCGGCGATGTTCTGAAGCATATCGAGCGGTCGTTCGGATCGTTTGACAAGTGGCAGGAAGATTTCAAGGCGTCCGCGATGATAGCCAGCGGCTGGGTGGTGACGGCGTGGGACCCGGTGCACGATTCGATACACAATTTCACGGGCGACGCGCACAATCAGGGGGGCGTATGGGGGACGTTACCGCTTTTGGCGATCGATGTCTACGAGCACGCGTATTACCACGATCAGGGGCCGGCGCGCGGGAAGTATATCGATGCTTTCCTCAAAAATATCAACTGGCAGGAAGTGAATCGGCGCTACAAAATTTACGCCAAGATAGCGTCGGAGTTCAAAGCGACCTGGTAAAATTTCTCCTCCTCCTCCGCAAAACAGAGCGGCTGGACAGCGATGTTCGGCCGCTCTTGTTATAATCCTTCGATTGGATGGAAGTAATCTTACGCTCCGTAATTTTTCTCGGCGAATCGCCAGTTGACCAGTTTCCAGAAGGATTCGACGTAGTCGGCGCGAGCGTTGCGGTAGTCGATGTAGTAGGCATGCTCCCAGACGTCGCAGGTCAGCAGCGCCAGTTTGCCGGCGGTCATCGGATTGCCGGCGTTGCCGGTCTGCTCGATTGCTACTGACCCGTCCTTGTTCTTAACAAGCCAGGTCCAGCCGGAGCCGAAGAGTGTCACCGCGGCCTGTGTGAACTGCTTGCGGAAGTCGTCGTAGGAGCCGAACGCCTTGTTGATGGCCTGGCCGAGTGCGCCGCCGGCCTGGCCGCCACCTTTGGGGTCGAGACCGCGCCAGTAAAACGTGTGGTTCCAGATTTGAGCCGCGTTGTTGAAGATGCCGCCGGATGCTTTGCGGACGATTTCATCCAGCGGAAGATTCTCGAACTCCGTTCCCACAATCAGCTTGTTGAGATTGTTGACGTAGGTCTGGTGATGTTTGCCATAGTGGAAGTTGATGGTTTCTTCGGAGATGTGCGGCGCCAGGGCGTTTTTTGCGTAGGGGAGTTCAGGTAACTGATGGACCATAACGGTACCCTCCGGTCACGTCGTGACTCTAGATTTTGATGTGGTTGCCTTGCTGTAATGTTACCGGGCGAAGAGGAGATTGTCAAACCGTTTTCGGGAGGGCAATACCCGATAATAAAAAGCGGCCGGATGGGGAAGATCCGACCGCCAAATAGTCAGATAACCTGTGTCGAGGTCAGCGGACCTTCTCTTCGGTCGGCTTATGTGGCGCGTTGAAGGTGAAGGTTAGCCGGTCGGTACCGGCGCTGATCACGAGTTCCAGATCGCCGGCATATTGCCCGCGGAGGATTTCTTCGGCCAGCGGATCCTCGAGATATCGCTGCAGCGCCCGCTTGAGGGGACGCGCGCCGTAGTTGGGGTCATAGCCCTTGTCGACAAGGAACTCCTTAGCTTCATCGGTGAGGATGAAGCTGATGCCCTTCTCGGCGAGGCGCTTGGCGATGTCGGCAACGAGAATGTCGATGATCTGCTTGATGTGCTCACGAAGGAGCTGGTGGAAGATCACGATCTCGTCGATACGGTTCAGCAGTTCCGGATTGAAGAGCTTCTTGAGCTCGTCCATGATCTTCTTCTTCATGCCATCGAACGACATATCCACCGACTGACCATCGAAACCGACCGTCTTCCCGTCGCGAATCTGGCGGGTGCCGATGTTTGAGGTCATGATCAGGACCGTGTTCTTGAAATCGACTCGGCGTCCGAACGAATCGGTCAGGCTGCCGTCGTCCATTAACTGCAAGAGAATGTTGAACACATCCGGATGCGCCTTCTCGATTTCATCGAGCAGCACGACGGAGTAGGGTTTGCGGCGGACTTTCTCGGTCAGCTGGCCGCCTTCCTCGTAACCCACGTATCCGGGCGGAGCGCCGATGAGGCGGGAGACTGCGAACTTCTCCATGTATTCCGACATGTCGATACGAATGAGCGCCTCGGGGTCGTCGAACAGGAAATTGGCCAGCGAGCGGGCCAGTTCCGTCTTGCCGACACCGGTCGGGCCGAGGAACAGGAAGGTTCCAATCGGTCGACGCGGGTCGCCAAGGCCGGCACGGGCGCGGCGCAGGGTGCGGCCGAGAGTCGCGATAGCTTCCTCCTGGCCGACGATAGTCTTGCGAAGTTCATCTTCCATACGAAGCAGGCGCTGCGATTCCTTTTCCTCGAGGCGGAAGAGCGGGATGCCGGTCATCTTGGCCAGAAGCGATGCGACGTCTTCGGCGGTCAGAGTGACCTTTTCGCGTTCGCGCATCTCTTCCCACTTTTTCTGCTCTTCGACCAGCCTTTCTTTCTGCGCTTTAATTTCATCGCGAAGCTGGGCGGCAGTTTCGAAGGCCTGATTCTTGACAGCTTCTTCCTTGCGGCGCTGCAACTCGGCCAGAGCGGTTTCGATCTGCGAGAACGTTTCGGGCCGCGTGTACGTGAACAGGTGAGCGCGCGAGCCGGCTTCGTCAATCAGATCGATCGCCTTATCAGG
>DATKJY010000082.1:0-3971 GCA_035543175.1 Candidatus Acidiferrum sp. | reverse complement strand
GCCACTATAGGCCAACAGAGTGCCGGAGTACAGCTTCCCATCCTTGTCGATCAGCTGTATGTCCTTGTCGACGTACTTTGCGTACATCTGCTCCGGTCCGACTAAATCGTACGCATAATTCTGCTCCAAAATTTCTATGTTTGATCCCGACGTCAGCACCTCGAAACGAACTGAGCTGGCGTCGATCTGCGCCGGGACGTCCCGAAACGCCAGACTGCCGACCCCCTTCTTGAAATCCAATTTCCGGGTTTCACTGACCACGCCAAGGTTGCTGTTGTAAACCGTTACGGCCAAGTCGTCCGCCCAAACCAACGTCGGCGCCAGCAGCGCCAACAACATAATAAACGTCAGCGTTTTCATCCTAACCTCGTCCAGCATAATCTTATACCTCTAAGACCTCGTTTACGTTTTTACCTAATTACCACGACCGGAACCAGCCATGCTCCGACCGTCAATATGAATACCGGCAACGTGGCCGAATCTTCCCCAAAATGCAACGTTATAATTTGGCAGGACAAAAGGTGCTGATTATGTGTTCAATCTGACGGCCGACTTCCTCCGGCGACGGATTCAGCGCCTCGGTCGTGAAACTTCCCCGTTCGACATCGATGCGAGCAAATATCTGATTGTAAAGTCCGTAGATGATCTCAAGACTCAATTGATAGCGCGGCTCCAATTGCGGCAACACCCGGTCGATCATGACACGCGCTCGAACGCGATAATAGTCGGCGATACGCCGGTAGGTTGTGGCTACACTTCGAAAACCGACATTCACCCCTCCCGATTTGGCAATCCGCTGAAGTTCTTCCGCCGTCAGATTATTCTGAGCCAGAATGTCATAGGCGAAGTAATTCAGACCGTTCTTCTGATCTTTCTCGAAATCCCTCACGATGTGCACAAGATAAGAAAAAAGGGCGAGATGCCGCGAAGCCTGCCGAATATCATAAGCCGGCGCCCGATATCTATCGCCGTCCTTCACCACGCCGCACAAATGCATGAATATGGCTGCCGGTGAAATCGCTGCCCCTTCGCAATATCGAAGGAATACCGTGAGACTAATGAAGCCTTCATTGCGAAGGTCATACTCCATCGCATTCGCCAGGCGTTCCCACGGCCAGAACGGCACCGCAAATCTATCGAGCATCTCCAGGAAGGCCGTCTGATATTCATCAACCTGCTCCCGGCGCCGGACCGCCTCAAGCCAGTCACGAATCATGGCTGCAAGCAGATCCGCTTCTGCAGGCGAAATTTTCCCTTTCGATGCTTTCCGGTGGTCCACCAGATCATCTATCCGGCGCATCGACCGGTAGAATACGCGAAATGCTTCATACCGCTCGCTGTCCCAGAAATTGGCCGCAATATCCAGAATTGGATTGGTCAATATCCGGCTGAACTCGACCTGCGGCGCAAAATCAAGTTTGGCTTTTGGCATGGACATAGATTGCCGAAGAATATAGTGCATTTGGCGGAGGCCCCCAATGTATATTTGGCCGACCACCCGACAGGAAATACGATGGCCCGAGTACGACTTCTGATTCTAACCCACAACTTCCCCCGCTTCACAGGGGATTTCGCCGGCGTATTCATTTCCCTTTTGGCTCGCCGGTTGCACGAATTCGATATCGACCCGGTGGTATTGGCCCCCCACGACCCCGGCGCATCGGAATTCGAGAACATCGAGAACATCACCGTCTACCGCTTCCGCTACGCCGATCACGACGAAGATGAGACCATCGCCTACCGGGGTAACATGCACCAGCTCGTGCTGGGTTCGGTGACGGGAATTTTCAAATTCAAACAGTTCCTCGATGCTTACCGCAAGGCTGCCTTCACCGTAATCGAGAAAGAAAAAATCGAAGCCGTCTCCGCCAACTGGCTGGTCCCTTCGGGCATTGTCCTGAAAACGATCGCCGCTCGAACTCGTCTTCCGTTAGTGCTGTCTTCGCACGGCACCGACATTCGCCTGATGACCAAATATCTCGGCATCAGCCGTCACTATTTCAAAAGCCTCTTTCCGCGCCTGCATCGATGGACGGTCGTTTCCTCATTTCTCCGGGATGAGATTGTTGGCCTTGAGCCATCCATCGCGCCGATTCTGGAAATTCTTCCGCTCCCTCACGATGAATCTATTTTCTATCCCGATAGCTCGATCAAGAGAGATCCGAAACTCATCGTTGCCGTCACCCGGTTCACCGAGCAGAAGCGGGTCGATTTTCTTATTCGCGCCTTAGCCCTCGTCGCCGACAAACAACCTCAATCCCGACTCGATATCTACGGCTCCGGTCCGCTTCAGCCGCAAATCGAATCTCTGATCGCCAAATTCGGCCTTCAGGAGCGCGTCCGTATCATGCGCCCCGTTCCACAGTCGGAGCTACGCGTCGTGTACAATTCCGCCGGCATGGTGGTACTGAATTCGTTTCACGAAGGTTTCGGACTGGCTCTCTCCGAGGCCATGCTTTGCAGCGCTCCTGTGATCGGCACAGCCTCGGGCGGCATTGTCGATATCGTCAGGGATCGCGAGACCGGATTGCTGGTCCCCGTCGATAATGCCGAGGCCCTCGCCGGGGCCATGCTTGCTCTGATGAGTGATGATAATCTGAGAAACAGTCTGGCGGACGAAGGTCACCGCTTCGCGCAGAACACTTATGCTTCGGGCAAGCTGGCCGCGCGCTTCGCAGCTATTGTACGCCAGTCGTTAGTCGGTAAGTAAACGGACGGACGGACGATCAGGTTGCCGTCTGAAATTCCACGTCAAACCAAACTAAACACCACAGCACCGTGAGAATTCCCTTGACGTCTATCGCCCAGCTTTGTCCTAAGAGGTACAAAAAGCAGATCAGCGACAGACCAAAGAACATCTTAACGAGGCCGAGTTTGATGTGGGCCAGAATGAAATTGTAGAGTCCGACTACCAGATACAGGGCAATGAGCGCCGGCGCGAACACCGACACCAACCATTGCCAGAACATGTCAAGATTCTCCGCTGATCCTATAGGCGTCTTGTCGGGCAAGTTGAACAAGTACAGAAAATGGGCGACGAAAAAGAACACCGAAAGAGCGATATACAAAAACCCGTCAAGTCGCTCTTCTTTGATTTCTCGTATCCCGGCCATGCCGAAAAACAGAGCCGCCGCGATCAGCCCGGAGAGGTATAACGACGTGTTCTGGGCGAATATGCGAGTCAGTTCATGCTCCATACGTCTGTGACCTCCAGAAGGCTATCCGTAAGTACCATGCCGAATCCACAATACGTACCTGTGGTACGCCTAATCCTCTGAAATTCATGGTATTAGCTTGTATCCGGGGGTATTGGAACGACGCCATACCTAGGCAATCGTTATCTCAAGGTATGCAACCGCCAACAAGTGTAATCGAAGGAGAAGATTCCGTCGTATAGGTATAGTCACTCGAAAATGGTGACTCGAAAGGCCCGAATTTGCTCCGGCCCGGAGGCTGACCTTCGGGTCATCTGTTTTTAGTTGCTAAAGAGGACCGACAAAGGTATATTTAATTGGAGGTGGTCATAATGACCTCAATCGACAGCATCATCAATCGACAGATCCTCAGATGGGAACTCGAAAAGGATCGGTCCGATCAACAGGTCCCCGGACTCAGAACGCCCACCCCGGTCGTAACCGTCAGTCGCCTGACCGGAAGTCGCGGCTCGTATTTCGGCTCACGCCTCGCGCTCAAACTCGGCTACCAGCGACTGCATCGCGAGATTATCGATGTCATCTGCCAGTCATCGGGATATTACAAGCGAATTATCGAATCGCTCGACATGCATTTCCGCAGTCGCCTCGACATTCTCGTCGAGTCGCTCCTGACCGGACAGTCGGTGGACAACGATGATTACGTCCGGTATTTGTGCAAAGTCGTTTTGTCGATGTCGCAACTGGGCGGCGTCGTGCTGATGGGACGTGGCGGCAACTTCATTTTGGGACCGGATCGCGGCTTTCATATCCAGATCG
>DATKJY010000081.1:0-3502 GCA_035543175.1 Candidatus Acidiferrum sp. | reverse complement strand
AAGGCTTAAAGACCGGTTGAAAACCCGGCGTGGCAAGAAGGGGAGCAGCGAAGCAGAAAGCTGAGAACGTCACCAACCCTATCATTCTCATAGGCAGTCCCGGCGTTAGTGGTTTCATCGGACATGACCTCTCAGGCTTTGTGGTAAATGTAGATTTACATTCTCCTTCGGATCTATGCGGAAGGCATGTGAGACCCCGGGTGCCCCGCGATGCTGACGCTTCGCGGGACAACTACCGGATGCCGTTCCGGCGTTGTTCCAGTGGTAGAATACGATTTGTTACAATTAAAGTTGCCCCAAAGCAGGTCCGAATCGAAGCACCGATGGCGAGGCAGTGGCTTTGACGAAAATAGTTGACGACAGAATCGATTAAACAGAATTTGAGGTTGATTCGTCATGGGGCGGGGTCGGGATAATCGATTATTGGGTCGACTAACGAGATAACGATTCCGGACCGAGATGTCGGATAGGTTCACTTTCAAAGGAGGATGCGTGAGGTATTTATTAGTTCTTGCCCTCGTGCTGGTCCCGGCTTTTGCTGCGGCCGGCGGCGGCAAGGTGACGACAAGCAACGACTCTACCGTCATACCATCGGACACCGCGACCATCAGGTGTGACAGTGTGCCGGAGATGCTCAGCCAGACAGACCCGGTGTATCCGGTGAAGGCGAAGAAGGCCGGCATAGAGACATCGCTGTGGGTAAAAGCCTATGTAGACATCACCGGCACCGTCAGGAAGGCATTCGTGCTGAAGTGCGACAAGCCGGGATACGGATTCGAGGAAGCTGCGCTGAAAGCCGCCTACAAGAACAGGTTTAAACCGGCCAAGGTGGGTGACAAGCCGGTCGGCGTGTGGGTTACCTACAAGGTTGAGTTCAAGATCATGTAGAAAGTGAAGAGGTCGATACGTCCGGGTCGGGCTTACTCGCGGCGCATTCTGAAGGCGCGGGGCGAGAGGGCCCGATCGGTGGCGAGGATGCCTTCGAGGTGGTCGATTTCGTGCTGCAGAAGCTCGGAGAGATCCCCGGAAGCGTCCAGTACCTGCGACACGCCGCTTGCATCCTGGTAATTAACGCGGATCTGATTGAACCGCCTGACCTGGACCGACAGTGAAGGAAAGCTGAAGCAGTTGTCCCATATCTCGGTGGTTTCATCGCTCTGCCAGGCAATTGAGGGATTGATGAGCGGGCCGTGAAAGCCCGGTGGCTCCATTCGAATAAACAGCACGCGCTTGAGCACATCGATTTGCGGCGCCGCAATACCGCGTCCAAACCCGTGGACCCGTCGAAATCCCGAGAGAGTATCATCAAGATCGGTAATTAACTCCCGCAATGCGGAGGAACCGAACTCGCGGACTGGTTCGGATACCAGCCAAAGTCGGGGATTACCCAGCAGAAAAATGTCGCGCTCCGCCATTTCTTGCTTTCGACACTTACTCAGTCGGCACTTCACAAAACCAAATTCAGTCAATCCAATTACGGCATCGGATAGAGACTGCGCAAGCCCGGTTATTTTATGCCCACCGATTTGCCGGCGTATTGGATGACCCGAGCAAGAAGCCCAGGTGTACGCCAGTCCCGAAGCATGCGCCCGTTGACAAATATGGTGGGGGAGGTGTCGATACCGAGTTGTTTAGCGGACGCGATATTTGCCTGAATCTGAGTATCGACTCGAGAGTCGGAGGACTTTTTCTGCAGGACGTCGGCTGAGAGATGACAGGCGGCGGCGAGTTTTGCCATATACGGCGCACTCAGTTGAGAGGCATTATCGACAAACCACTGGCGCGCTCGCCAAAAACAGGTAGGTCCATCGGCCAGCGAGGCAGCTTCGAGCAACCGGGCGGCTTCACAGGCATGTGGGTTCATTGGACGCTTGACCATGTCGTTGCATTCGGACTGAAGGGGAAACGACCGGAAGATAAAGCAAATCCGCTGCGTGTCAGGTGCGGCAGCGGCGATCAGCCTGGTGGCCTCGGCATTGTACGGTTCGGAGACATCGCCGTACATGAGAATGGCCACCGGGGCACTGAGCGGGCCACGCACGTGGTCGTCACGAGAGATCGACATAGTCTGAGCGGGCTGGGCGAGCCATTGCTGGAACTGACGGTCAATGGCGGGGTCCGGGATGTCACCGGGTTTGGGATTTTGTTCGGCGACTTGTGCCGCGCGATCTATGGCGGCTGAAATTGTTCCCGGGGTCTGCCAGCCCTGGACTTCATAGCCGTTGACGAAAACCATCGGGGTATACTTGATGCCGTACTTGATGCCTTCGTCGATGTCCGCCGAAATCATACTGTCAAGCTTAGGGCTGCCAAGAGCATTTCGGAAGGAAACGACATCGCCGCCACCGTTTGATATCTCGCGTTCAACTTCGGCCGGCGTCGCCGCGCCGCCCTCTCGAACAAGCCAATCGTGAATGAGCCAAAACAAGCGGTCGCCGCCGATTAATCCGGCGGCTTCGGCATATCGGGCATCGAGGCAGGCGCCGGGATGGATATTCTCTCCGAGAATCTGATGATTACAATCTGAATCGAATGGCCACTGCTTGACAGATAGCGCGAGATCGGAGCGGGACACCAGAAGCAAGGCTACAACCGAATCTACTTCATGACAGAGTTTGCATTGATAATCCTGGAAAATGACCAGCCGGACTGCAGCGTTCTTCGCGCCAGTCCAGTAGCGACCGCCGAAAGCTGCATCGTGTGGTGGGTGAATCGATGGCGCCGGAGGCCGCGTGTTTGACTGAATCGACTTCTCGGATTCAACCGAATCACCTTCCGGCCGGCCAATCTGCTCGATAGATCGCCGGGCAGCTTCCTGAGACGCCTTGGCAGCAAGCGATCGTTCATTGATCTCCAGAAGTTTGAGGGCAACGACCAACATGAAAAAGACAGCACCTGCCACGGCGATCTCGCGGAGCTTGAGTTCCCGGACGACTCCCGGCCGGGTCGCAATGGCCAGCGTGCCTAGCCAGGCGAGGTTGGACAAGTGGACGGTCAAACACCATACGCACACGTGACCAAGAGTGAACATCAGCCCCAGATAAAACACGGACACGACGCCTCCGATGGCGGCCGCAATCAGCCAGACGCGTCGTACCGGCCGGCCAATCGAAAGCAGCCAGGCAGTCAGTTGCGCGGCAAACAGAGAAAAGCCGAGATACGCCACCGGAATTCCAAATACTCTGCTGTAGCGGCTCGAAATGGCCCAATCGCAGCCTGCTCCCTGTCCGCAGCCGGGCAAGGTCAGCGCCCAGATATGTTTAGCAGACAGGAGAGCGGAGGCGACGATGGCGATAACGAGAAAAGTCGAGCCGATAGCGATGGTGCCCCAGCCGGATCCTTTTGGCTGGTTGTTGAGTGTCCGGACTGATTGTTTTTTCTTCACTGAGATTCCTCGCATGCAACTGCAAACGGTCAATCGGGAAAAACAAATTATAGGCTAGATGGGTCCAGATGTCAAAGAAATTTCCGGCGACCAGGACCGATCAGGGATGAATTGGAG
>DATKJY010000080.1:0-2932 GCA_035543175.1 Candidatus Acidiferrum sp. | reverse complement strand
AGTCGGTTTTTCAAGTTAACGGCGAAATAGCAGACGATGCCTGCGAGAATACCGATGATCACAGCTGAGGTCGGCGTCACGTATCCGGCGCACGGCGTGATCGTGGCCAATCCTGCAACCGCGCCGGTCAGCAGCCCAAGGAATTTCGGCTTTCTTTCAAAAATCCAGGCGAGCAGCATCCAGACCGGCCCTGCGAACGACGCGGCGATATCGGTGTTAAGGAAGGCCACACCGGTGACGGCATCGACTTTCAATTCGCTGCCGGCATTGAAACCGTACCAGCCGAACCATAGAAGGCCGGTACCCAGGGCGACCAGTGGAATACTGTGCGGAACACTGTCGCCAACTCTTCGCCTTCCGACATACAGAACCGACGCCAGGGCGGCCATCCCGGCTATGTTGTGCACGACAATTCCGCCGGCGAAATCCAGAACTCCCAGGCTGGCCAAGAGTCCGCCCCCCCAGACCATGTGCACAAATGGGAAATACACAAAAGTCAGCCAGCCGATCAAAAAGAGCAGGTACGCTCCGAAACGAACGCGGTTGGAGAAGGCGCCCGTAATGAGCGCCGGGGTGATAATGGCAAACATCATCTGATACGCCATGAACACGAATTCGGGGATGTTACCTGACCCGAATGGAGACGGAGTGGTGAGGGTTACGCCGATCATGAATGCCTTGTCGAGGTTGCCGATCACCCCTCCGACACCTCCGCTGAAGCACAGCGAGTAACCGTACGCCCACCACACTATGGTCGTAACACCCATCGACACGAAACTCTGAATCATGATGGTCAGGACATTTTTGCGGCCGACCAGACCGCCATAGAAGAAGGCCAGCCCGGGAGTCATCAACATCACCAGACTGGTCGCGACCAGCATGAAGCCGGTATTGCCGGTATCAAACATATATTTCCTCCGGACGCTCCTGACGAGCGCGCAGCATTCTCTAATTGTGAAAAAAGTAACGTGGGAAGGCGGCAGGGACAATCAGGGAGACCCCGACGAGGGCCTTCCAAATGCCTTAGAGCGAAATCGGACCGCCGGACGGTCGAAAAGGGGTGCCAGGGAACGGAACAGCTATTCCAGGGGTGTCAGCCCCTCGCGGATAGCGTACTTGGTCAGTTCAGCGATGCTGTGGATGTCGAGTTTATCCATAATCTGCTTGCGGTGCGTCTCGATGGTCTTAATGCTGATTTTCAATTGAGAGGCAATCTCTTTGGTGGTCTTGCCCTCAGCGAGCGCCTGGAGAACTTCCCGTTCGCGACTGCTCAGAATTGAAAAGGCAGAAGTGGGAGCGTTCCTGGCAAGATTGATATAATCCTTGACCACGGAATCGGCAATGGTCTGCGACAAATACATCTGATTTCGCATGACTGACCGAATCGCCGACAGCAATTCCTCGATAGCACAATCTTTCAACAGATAGCCTGTGGCTCCGGCTCGAAGCGATTCATGGACAAAGCGCTGGTCGGAATGCATCGACAACACGACGATTCGCACCGAGGGATGGGCGGTGCGAATCCGACGGGTCGCTTCGACGCCGTTGAGTTCGGGCATCGAAATATCCATCAGAACGAGATCCGGTTTGAGTTCGTCGACAGCGCGCACGGTGGACGGACCGTTCGTGGTTTCCCCGACAACTTCGAGATCCTCCTGACGGCTCAGCATATTGCGAAGGCCGTCGCGGAACAAGCGATGGTCATCAGCAATGAGAATCTTAGTTTTCATGTGGTGAACCCTTTCCGCCGCAGGGCGCCAGCAGCGTCACTTCAGTTCCCCGGCCGGGACCCGAGACTACGTTCATCCGGCCACCGAAGTAGTTGAGACGCTCACGAATATTGAACAGACCGAACACATCCCGATTGGTTGCGTCAGCGTCCAGAATCGACGTATCAAACCCACAGCCGTCATCGGTCACCACGATTTGGATCTCCCGTTCATTTCGATCGATCAAGACCTTAACCCGGCCTGCATGCGCGTGTTTGACGGCATTGGTGAGAAGCTCCTGAACCGATTTGAACAGCGTCACTTGAATATCGTCATCGCATTTGTCCAGCTGGTGAGCAGTTACAATTTCGACCGGCATGTTCTGCTTCTTCTGAAACTGATCGCCCAGCCATTCCAGCGCCGCCTGGAGCCCCAGCTCGTAGAGGATCGGGGGGCTGATTTCAAATGTCAAATTGCGAGTGTATTGTATCGTCTGATTGAGGAGACTCAGGATTTGATCAATTCGGTCCTCGAAGCCGCAGAATATGGCATCGCCACGGAACTGGGAGACATTCATCTTGATGAACGCCAGGGCTTGGCCGATATGGTCGTGCAAATCGGAAGCAATCGTCCGGCGCTCCCGGGCTTCGGCGAGCGACAGTTCGGAGGCGAGCCGACGAAGCTGCATCTGGTAGCGGGCTATCCGCAGTTCGGCCTTACGGTACTCGGCGATCTGTGACTCGAGCGCCGCGTTGGCCTGGCGAAGCTCGGCCGTTCGAGCGTCCACCAGACGTTCCAGGTCGGCGTGCGCGCGGCGCAGTGACTCATCGGCAATGACATGATCGAAATACGATCGGAGCATTTCAGCAAGCGAGTCAATTAGATCCCTCTCTTCTTTCAGGAAGGGACCTTCATCCGCCGGCGGACGTGGTTGTCTATAGAAGACGTCGATAACCCCTTCTGTCCCGTCATCAGTTATGAAACGAGCGGACTGCCGCCAAGGAGCCTCCGCGAATCCAGGTGTCTTCGCTTCTCGATCCTGAAATCGGATGCGGGCGGAAGTGATATCCGGGAACTGCCAGGCTGGAGGCAGCAGGGCTACGATATCATTCATGACGTCCTGTACCGGTCTGGCGCTTTCCTGCAAAATGCGAGCGGTGGCATGGAGAGCGGTCAGTTCTTTGACTCGCTCCTGGAGCTTATGGAGAATATCGTCGTTCAAG
>DATKJY010000079.1:0-3625 GCA_035543175.1 Candidatus Acidiferrum sp. | reverse complement strand
CCGGGCCGCGTAGGGCATTCGAAGCTACATCAGGATCGAGCCCCTTAAGATCCAAACTGCCGGCTTTGGTAATGATGTCTCCGCTCCAGATACCGGCAGTTGCGGCCGGTCCTTTCTCACGAACATCCAGCACCATTAAACCCAGGTCGTGTTGCACTACCGACACACCGATACCGACATAACCGCCGGAGAGTTCTTCGTCGAGCTTCTCCCATCCGCGCTTGTCGATGTAATACGAGTATCGATCCAACCGCTCAAACATCCCATTCCGCGCGGCCGCGATCAGCTTGTCAGCGTCAAGCGGCTCGACGTAGGCGCGCTGGATCTGCAGGGCGACGTTAGGCAGGATGAAGGCGTCTTTGAGCCCCGGGTCGGACATGACATACAGCGCCATGCCGCCACTCATGAGAATAAGAATGAAAGCCAGAATCGCCGACACCAGAACGATGCGGCGACCCGGAAGCGGGGACGAGGTCATGCCAGTGAGAGTTTCCTTCGCAGATACACTTTAACTTCGGCGAACACGTCGTCGATAGGCCCAGAGCTGTTTATTATTTTCACCCGGTGTGGTTCCTGGCGTGCGATTTTCAAGAATCCGGCTCGGACGCGGCGGAAGAAAGCGAGTGATTCGCATTCCAGCCGGTCGAGCTCGGCGCCGCGGCGGGCAAAGGCAGTTTTCAGATCGACATCGAACAGCAGCGTCAGATCCGGGCGGATCGCGCCGACGGCCACGGAGTTCAGTTGCCTGACGGTTTTGATGTCGAGTCTTCGCCCATACCCTTGATACGCGGTGGTGGAGTCATAGAAGCGGTCGCACAGGACGATCCGCCCGGCTTTCAGAGCCGGCTCGATTTTGGCGACGGTCAGGTCGGCCCGGGCGGCCTCGTAGAGTAACAGTTCGGTTACGGCAGTCATGGTGGAGCGACGGTCGAGGAGGACCTCGCGGATTCGCTCGGCCACGGCTGTGGAGCCTGGCTCGCGTACGACCGTGACGGGGTAGGTGAAGTTTCTGATATAGCGGGCGGCGAGGTCCAGGTGGGTCGACTTGCCGCAGCCATCGATCCCCTCAAATGTTACGAACAGGCTCTTACGCTTCATGTGCCGCCTCGCGTCCGCCGTCATATCAGGCAAAATAAAACCGGCGGCATGACGCCGCCGGTTAAGGTAGTCATTCAGTCGTATTGGAAAAATCTATTTTTTCTTTCTCACGACTCTTTTTGCACCGACCACGGGGGCCGGAGCCGGAGCGACCGTCTCAGGCGCCTTGGCGGCCGCCTTGACTTTCTTCTCGGTCTTTTCCGCCTGCTTCCAACCGTACTTAGTGATGTACTCTTCGACCAGATGGCGCGCCTCTTCGTCGGTATACTGCACCGGCGGAGATTTCTTGAAGTACGCCGAGGGTTCGAGAATGGCGCCCGACAGTTTGTTATCAAGCGCGAGCTTGCAACAACGGATGGCATCGATCACGACGCCGGCTGAATTGGGGCTGTCCCAGACTTCCATCTTCATTTCGATATTGAGCGGCACATTGCCGAAGGTCGTGCCTTCCATGCGAATGTACGCCCACTTGCGATCGGACAGCCACTCGACATAGTCGGAAGGTCCGATATGAACGGTGCCCGGGGGCATCTCATACGGAAGCTGACTGGTGACGGCATTGGTCTTGGAGATCTTCTTGGATTCCAGACGCGACCGCTCCAGCATGTTGAGGAAGTCGGTGTTGCCGCCGACATTGAGCTGGCTGGTGCGCTCGAGCTTGACGCCGCGATCGTAAAAGAGGCGGGTTAGAATACGGTGTGCGATGGTGGCGCCGACCTGCGATTTGATATCGTCGCCGATAACCGGAAGACCTTTCTCTTTGAAGCGCTTCTGCCAGTACGGCTCGCGAGCGATGAAGACCGGGATGCAGTTCACGAAACCACAGCCGGCTTCCAGAATCTGCTCGACATACCACTTGGTTGCTTCCTCGGAACCGACCGGCAGGTAGTTGACGACGATATCGGTCTTGGTGTCGCGAAGCAACTTGACGATGTCAACCGTGTCGCCGGGAGCCTTCTCGATAATCTGCGACAGATAGTGCCCGAGGCCGTCGTGCGTCATGCCGCGCTGGACAGTGATGCCGGTTTTCGGAACCTTGCAGAATTCATAAGTGCAGTTGGGCCACTGGTAAATAGCCTCGGCCAGATCTTTGCCGACCTTGTTTTTGTCGATATCAATTGCCGCCGAAAACTCGATATCGCGGATGTGATACCCGCCCAGATTGACGTGCATCAAACCGGGAATGGAGTCCTCGTCCTTGGCTTTTTTGTAGAACTCGACACCCTGCACCAGCGAGGAAGCGCAGTTGCCGACGCCGATAATGGCGACTCTGAGTTTACCCATGCTTGTGAATCCCTTCCTGTATGACGTGAGGTTCTGTTATTAACGCCGGAAGTTATACGTCGCGGGCGGTGGCCGTCAAATCAAATCTATCATTCCCGTTGATTTATATATTATTGGTCTATATAATGTGACCATATGGTCATATCGGAGGAACGGTCATGCTTGATGAAAATGTTGTCGCCCACATGGTTCGACGGAAGATCGTCACCGAGACGTTTCGCCGGCTCCCGCCGGAAAAGAAAGAGCTGATTTATCGAGCGGCTATTAGACTGTTCGGCACGTACGGATACGATGGCCTGCCGGTCGATCGGCTGTGCAAGGAGGCCGGAATCTCAAAGGGCTCGTTTTTTCAGTATTTTCCGTCGAAGAGTCATCTGCTGGAGTTCAGTATACTCATATTCGATGATTACCTGGCGCGGCGAATGGAAGAGGTGAAGAGCCGGGAGACAGCCGTTCTTGCCCGGGATCGTATCGCGCACTTATATCATGCTGCGGTGCTAAATGCCAAGTTGTTTCCGGCGGAGAAGATTTTCTATTTGTTCGTCACCCATGCGACCGCCCACGCCGGAGTGGCGGTCGAAGGTATCGATCTGGAGCGGCATTTGAGCAACTATGTTCGAGAGATAATCGAGCGGGGGGAAAAGACCGGGGAAATCCGCGGGGATATCGACGTGAACCTGACCGCGCATCTGGTGTCGATAATTTTCGGGGCTCTGATAGGCCGGGAGTTCTCCGGAAGCCGCACCACAGGGCGACCTTCCGGTGAACTGCTGGTGTCCTTTCTGTTCGATGGATTGAAGCGCTGACTTATGGTTTCGGCGCCACGGAAACCGTCTCAAATTGTAACCGATCTATATTGTGACCGCTTGTGAACTAAGGTACAAGTTGTTCCGGTCCGATGTTAGGAGGATGAAGCTATCAACTGTCAACGCAACGGAAATCGCATGAAAATTCTGGTACTGGTTCGAGACGGCGACATACGGCATACGGTAATTAGCGCCCTGCAAACCGAAAAATTCGAGGTCCTTCAGCCGGATTCAGCCAAGAAGGCAATCGCCACTTTAGAGACAGATCCGGACATCGACCTGCTGATTGCGGAGCCTTGTTCACCATCTGATGAAAAGACATGCATTGTATCATATCTGAAGAGTAGTCCTCGGATCTCCTGGATCCCGGTGGTGGCGGTCAAAGCGGAACTGGACAGCGATACTTTGCACATGTGCCTAAAGTTGGGCGTAAATGA
>DATKJY010000078.1:0-2486 GCA_035543175.1 Candidatus Acidiferrum sp. | reverse complement strand
GACTCCGCGTCCGAGCAATTTCATCAAGTAGTCCTTGAAACCAAGCATCGACGAAACAACGGCAAAAAGGGTGGCGAGCGCTATTGCCGAAATCGCAAGCCGTACGGCAGCGAAAACTCGAGTGTTGTCCACCATGTATTTGGAGATGAGCAGATTGAACAACCATATTAGCGCCAAAGAGAGCACGCCAGCCAGGATAATTCTCGCGACGCGATCCAGGAAGCCTGCTCGATCGGCCATGCCGGATCGCCGGGTCACGAGATTCATCAGGAGCGCCGCGAAAATGACTTGTGATATTGACGAAGCGGCGGAGATTCCCGGGTAGCCTCCCCATCGGGACAGAGCAAAAGTCCCTACCAACTTGAGCGCGAGTAACGCAACGGTGAACCAGAGAACCTGGCGTGCCCAGTTGCGAGCGTAGCAGGCACGGATCGAAGTTGATACGATGAACAGGGCAACTATGGTCGGTGTGTATGGTCGGAGAACCCTGGCTGTGATCGCGACCGAATTAGCGTTGAACTCACCTCGGTAAAACATCAGATACACTAAATCGGAAGCATTTACAAAGAAGTAAACAGCCATAGGGACGGCGATCAGAAGCCCGCCGATAATTGCTTCGCGGTAGAGAGATCCAAAGCGGGCGGCGGATTCCTCCCTGGCCGATTCTGAGAGCAGCGGAAAGACGACTGAGGCGATGCTGAATCCGACCACTGCATCCGGCAGTTGCACCAGCACTTGACCGTAGTTGAGCGCCGAGATAATGCCTTCGCCAAACGCAGGCGCAAAGAAGCGATCTATCAGGAAGTAGCTTCGGTTGAGCATTTCGATGATGATGAGCGCAGTGGCAGTGGTGGCGATAGGGCGAAGTTCTTCGTCCGGCCAGCTAATCGAAAAAGCGCCAATCGCTCCCATCGGAATCAATCTCACGAGCAAGAACAAATCCTGCAAGACGAAGCCGCCGATAAAACCGATGGCGACCGCACCCACGCCATAGGTCGATTCGAACAGCAGGGTTCCGGCGATAACGCCGATGTTGAACAGAATCATTCCGGTGGCCGGGTAGGCAAAGATTTTGCGGGCGTTCAGCACGGATCGAAAATAGGCCTCGACGGCGCCCAGAAGCACCATGACGGCGGTTGCCCGGCAGTAAAACAGGACGCGCGCAAAATCAGCCTCGGCATATCCACGCGCCCAGATTCGCATAACCAGCGGCGCGGACGCGATGATGGCCAGCATGATGACAAAAGCGGATACGAAGGTCAGATTGAAAAGAGACCAGGTAGAGCGCCAGTGTTCGCGAGGCGAAGCGCTTTGGGTGGCTTCAAGATTTCGCGTGAGATAGGGGACAAACAGGTAATAAACGGCAAAACTGATCACGCCCCAGGCGAGAGCGGGGAGCATGACCGCGATGAGGTAGAGGTCGTAATCGGCGGTGGTTCCAAATCGATCGGCAATCACCATCTCACGGCTAAGGCCGAACAGCTTGGAGACCAGAACAACCCCGGTCACTCCGGCGATTGTCTTGAGTCGTCGCGTCACTATGAAGCCAGTTGCCGGATGGTCCTGATGACCTCAGTCTGCTCGGCGTCGGTCATCTCGGGATATATCGGAATCGAAAAGACCTGGTCGCCCGCCTTACTCGACTCGGGAAACTGCTCCGGTGTGTAGCCGAGCGGAGCGAAACATTCCTGCTTGTGGAACGGCACCGGGTAATAGATGGCATTGCCGATCCCGGCTTTGCTGAGACCCTCGACGATTGCATTCCGCTTCAGCGACGCCAGGGTGTACTGGTTGTAAATGTGAAACGTGGAATACGGTTTCACGACGGGTGTCCGAAGATCTTTCACACCGGCCAATTCACGGTCGTACCGCCGGGCGTGCTCGATGCGCTTCTCCGACCATTTACGAAGGTAGGGCAGTTTTACGAGCAGAATCGCAGCTTGAATAGTAGCCAGACGCGAGTTGTACCCGACAATGCGGTGATAGTATTTCGGTTGCTGGCCGTGCTCGCGAAGGATATGACAGAGGCCGTACAGCTTTTCATCGTTGGTCACGACGATACCGCCATCCCCGCCGGCGCCGAGATTCTTGGACGGAAAGAACGAGAAACATCCAAAATCCCCGATCGATCCCGCAGGTCTTCCTTTGTATTCAGCGCCGATTGACTGCGCCGCGTCCTCGACGACCACCAGTTTGTACCTGCGGGCAATTTCCATAATCGGATCCATATCAGCCATCTGGCCGAACAAATGCACCGGCATGATTGCTTTAGTGCGTGGTGTGAATGCCGCTTCAATCAACTTTGGATCGATATTATAACTATCGGGTTCGATATCGACAAAAACAGGTACGGCGCCGAGACGTGAGACAACTCCGGCGCTGGCGAAGAAAGAAAAATCGGTCGTGATGACCTCGTCGCCCGGACCTACGCCGGCCGCATGAAGTGCAAGGAGGAGGGCGTCGGTCCCCGAGGCACAGCCGACGGC
>DATKJY010000077.1:0-9740 GCA_035543175.1 Candidatus Acidiferrum sp. | reverse complement strand
GCAAGATGGTGAGCCGGGGGAGTATCGCAAGCTGTCGCTCGAACTCAAGCTGCTTGCCGACGTTGGTCTGGTCGGTCTTCCGAACGCCGGCAAATCAACGATACTGGCCACATTTTCGGCGGCGCGCCCAAAAATCGCCGATTACCCGTTCACTACTCTGACCCCCAATCTCGGCATCGTGCGGCTCAGGGAATTCAAGTCCTTTGTGATGGCCGATATTCCCGGATTGATAGAAGGTGCGTCCGGAGGAAAGGGCCTGGGCGTGCAGTTTTTGAAGCACATCCAGCGCACCCGCATCCTCATGTATGTGATTGATATCAATGAACCCGATATTGATGCCACTCACGCCGTACTCGAAAACGAGTTAAGGTCATTTGACCCCAATCTCTTGACCCGGCCATCGCTGACGGTCATAACCAAGACCGATACGCTCTCCAAAAGTGACCTGAAAGCGGTTTGTAAGAAACTGCCGGGTGATTATATTTACCTTTCGGCGGTGACTGGCGCCGGGGCGGACGTTTTTCTGAGGACTATTGAACAGACCCTTGACGAACACAGAGTTGAAAGAACGGCTGATTGACACCATCGCGCTGTTGAGCGTGCCGGGTGTTGGTAAGGGTCGGTTCCATAAACTGGTGAAGCAGTTCGGATCGCCATCGGCGGCGCTGAGCGCTCCCGTTTACGAGCTTGAAGCCACCCCCGGCATCTCACATACCATCGCAGCGGCAATCAGAACTTCCGGGGACCGCGAGCCGGCCCGGGCTACTTACGCTCGCATCGTGCAATTGGGCTGGGATATCCTGTATCCTGAGCACCCTGAGTATCCAAAGCAGTTGCACAACCTTCACGACATGCCGCCGCTCCTGTTCCGGATGGGGCAAGGGACCTCTTCGGACGAGAAAATGATCGCCATTGTCGGCACCCGCCATGCCAGCGAAAAAGGGAAACAGTTCGCCTATAATTTGGCTATCGATCTTGTCCACTCCGAAGTAACGATCGTATCGGGAATGGCCGAGGGTATCGATGCCGCAGCTCATCTCGGTGCTCTGGAGGCCAGCGGTAGGACGGTGGCGGTCTGGGGGACTCCCTTGAATGTAATCTACCCGCCCATCCACCGACCGTTAGCCGAGAAAATTATGAAACAGGGCGCCATTTATTCAGAGTATCTCCCCGAAGACAATTCTGATCCCGGCCATTTCCCGGAACGAAACCGAATTATCTCTGGCTTGTCCGAAGGTATTGTCGTAATCGAGGCCGGCAAAAAATCGGGCGCCTTGATAACCGCCAAACTGGCTCTGGATCAGGGGAAAGAACTGTTCGCAGTGCCCGGTTGGCCGGATGCCGGGACCAGCCTCGGCACCAACGAATTGATAAAGAAGGGCGCCAAACTCCTGACTAGTGTGACCGACATATTCGATGAATTGCCTCGTCTGAAAGGTGAAGTTACCGCCCACAAATTCCAGAGTCTTCCGGAACTAACAGAAACAGAAAAGGGGATAGTGGCCGCGTTGTCATCGGGGCCGATGCAGGTCGACAATCTTTCGCGCACCAGTGGGCTGACCATTCCGGACCTTCTCGAATTGCTGCTGGCGCTCGAGTTAAAAGGGATTGTCGAGGAGCTTTCGGGCAAGCGGTTCACGCTTATTGACTGATTGATATGAAAATTCAAAACGCCAAGATTGTAAATAAACTCGGCCTTCATGCGCGTCCCGCCGCAATGCTGGTGACCGCGGCGTCGAAATATGTCTCTGATGTGTACCTGACTAAGTCCGGCTTGCGGGTCAACGGCAAGTCAATCATGGGGGTGATGATGCTGGCGGCCGAAATGGGCTCGGAGTTGACGATCGAAGTCAATGGCCCGGACGAAGATCAGGCGCTGGCCGATATCCTGAACGTGATTAGCTGCGGGTTCGGCGAAAACGGCTGACATTCTGCTTGCCTTGAGCTCAAGCATTTCGGTATCATAATTCCGGTTTTCGGAACCTTTTGAATGAATTGAAGATGCGCACTACGCGACGACAATTTAAAGGAATACCGCTGTCACCCGGCATCGCTCTCGGACGCACCCGCGTGATGATGCCCGGCGAGCTGAAAGTGGCCGAAGTTGCCATTACGGCTTCCCGTATTCAGGCTGAGGTAGAGGCGCTTGACCGCGCGGTCGCCGACACTATCGCCGAACTCCGTAACCTTCGCCTGACGGCAGGCAAAAAGGTAGCCAGCCCGGTGGCCAAGATTTTCGATGCGCAACTGATGATTGCCGGTGACTACGAGTTCCTCAAACAAGTCAAGGAAGAGATTGTCGTACAGCGCCGTAATGCGGCCTACGTCTATAACTATCTGGTTGAAAAGACCACGATTCCGCTCCGGCAATCATCGGACCAGTACATGCAGCAGATGGCGCAGGATATCGAAGCCGTCTCGCATAAGGTCCTGTCGCATCTTGAAGGATTGCATGAACAGACCAATAACCGGTTTCCCGCCGACACCATTCTGGTAGGGAAGAGTTTTACTCCCGGCGATATTCTGAACTACCGCCATCTTAAGGCGGTCGGGTTTATTGTCGCCGAAGGTGGGCGGAATTCACACATGGCGCTTATCGCCCGTTCGCTGATGGCGCCGGTAGCGGTAGTCGAAAACGTCTGGAATCAGATGGTCGGCGATGTCCGGGTCATCCTCGACGGCACCACCGGCATGGTGATTGTCAATCCAACCGATGCCGAGTGGTCCGACTACCAGAAACGCAAGAAGCGCCAGGGACCGGCGCTGGTATTTCGTATCAGGAAACTGGCTCCAATACCTCCGGTGACGGCGGACGGTCGTTCGGTGGTCATCGCGGCCAATCTGGAACTACCAGGACCGGTTGATGATATACTGGCCGAGCAGAAAATCCCGATCGGGCTTTATCGCACCGAGTTTCTGTACCTTCAGGCGGATCGGTTTCCGGATGAAGAGGAGCAGTATCAGTACTATGCCTCGATAGCCGAAAAATTCGCCCGAACGAATGTCATCCTGCGCACGTTTGATATTGGATCGGATAAAATGCGGGCGGACAGCTCGATGCCGCACGAAGACAACCCCGCCCTGGGTTGGCGTGGCATCCGCACAATGCTGGGGATGCCGGAGGTGTTCAAAACCCAGATACGCGCGATGCTCCGGGCATCCACGCGGCGGAACCTTCAGATCATGTTGCCGATGATCTCCGACTTGAGTGAGTTCGAGAAAGCCAGGAAGCTGATTGCTCAGGTGATGCTGGAAATGCGCCGCGATGGCCAGTCGTTCGACAGCGACATCAAAATAGGGATCATGGTTGAAGTTCCCAGCGCTGCGTTGATGGCCGATCAACTGGCGGCCAAAGTCGATTTCATATCGATAGGAACGAATGACCTGACGCAGTATACGATGTCGGCCGATCGCTCGAACACGCGGGTGGCCGAGTTATACAGCCCGTACCATCCGTCGGTGCTGCATCTGGTAAGGACGACTGTGGACGCCTGCAAACGGTATGGCAAACCGATTTCCGTATGTGGCGAACTGGCCGGCGACCAACTGGCGTTGCCGCTATTCATTGGGATGGGGGTGGATCAACTCTCAATGAATCCGGCGAAGATTTTTGATATGTGCCGGCTGGTCAAGAAAATTGACGCGCAACTCGTGGAGCTTCTTGTTGGCCCGATTATGGCCAGCACGTCATCGCAGGCGGTCATCCGCCGCCTCGAAAGTTATCGTACGGAGTTGGAAAGATAATAACCTTTAACGATCGGGAAGCTTAACCTTGGCTACTTTAGACGACATCGCAGCAATACGCGCACTGGATCCGGGCAACATGTACAATCGGATTTTCGATTTCCCGGAGCAGATGGCAGAAGCGATTAAGATTGTCGACGCATGGAAAATTCAGCCGGCCGAGTTTTCCGGCATTACCAATATCGTACTGGTCGGTATGGGCGGCTCAGCTATCGGCGGCGATCTCGTGCGGACATTCCTCCAGAATCGCCTCATGATTCCATTCCACGTCTGTCGGCATTATGTCCTGCCGGAGTTCGTTGACGATGAGACCTTAGTCATCGTGTCGTCGTATAGCGGCAATACCGAAGAGACTCTGGCCGCGGTCGATGATGCCATAGGACGAAAGGCACTGCTGGTTGCATTGACTACCGGAGGTATGCTCGCGGAAGTCGCCAAACTGAACGAAATCCCGACAGTCATCCTCCCGGCCGGACTCCAGCCGAGGGCTGCTCTTGGCTACTCATTCGTGCCGGTGCTGGCGCTCATGGAGAAAATCGGATTGGCTAAGGCGCTCGTCAAGGAGCTTCAGGTCGGCATCAAAGACTTGGAGATGTGGCGCGAGAAATACATCGAAGACAACCCGACTGACAGGAATCCCGCCAAGATCATCGCCAGTCGCGTTCAAGGCAAGATTGCCATTGTCTATGGCGGACCAACCGTGACCGACGTGGTTGCGACGCGCTGGAAAGGCCAGCTTTGCGAGAATGCCAAGAACCTCGCGTTCGCCAACGTCTTTCCGGAACTCAATCATAACGAGCTGGTCGGATGGTGCGATATCGTCAAGCCGCACGCCGACCATCTGGCGGTCATCCTCCTCAGGGACGCATCGGATCACCCCCGGGTGGTGCGGCGCATGGATATCGTAAAGGAGTTGATCGAGAAGACCGGAGTAGATGTGATTCAGGCGACCGCGACCGGCGCCAGCGCCATCAGCCGCATGCTGTCACTGATTCAGCTCGGCGACTTCGTTTCGTACTATCTGGCCGTTTTGAATAAGGTCGATCCGACTCCGGTGGCGGCAATCGAGGCTCTCAAGAAGGCGCTAGCTGAACCTTCGGAGTAATCCCCATGGGTGCTGCGATCACCGGGGAGATGACAATTGAAGACCTTCTGAAGGCCTACCCTGACACGGTGGGCTTTCTTTTGGAACGCGGCCTCCCGTGTGTCGTGTGCGGAGAGCCGGTTTGGGGTACCCTCGCCGATCTGGCCCGACAGAAGGGCTGGGACGAGGTTGGCATTCGCCGGTTGGTGAGTGACATAAATCGGGCGATGTCAGGAAAGGAATAGAACTTTCCGGCGGCTCGATTCGTCCTATTGAGAAATGAACCGCTGTTTATCTTGAGTGACCGACAGTGAGATTATCGACCCGCTCTATTAGGCCAATTTCGGCCGGTTTCATTGCTTTTCCATGGGTATGTGGATCTGTCTACGCTCAATCCACGGATAGCTCGGTCTTTCGCAGTGATCGCCTTAATGCGCTGGTTTTGATTCTACTATTTTCGATTGTGGTGCTCGTATACACCCGTTGGGCGCGTCAGGGAAAGCCGCTCTTTATCAGGAAGATCCCCGGCCTCGATGCAGTGGAGGAGGCGGTTGGTCGCGCTACCGAGATGGGACGTCCCGTTCTTTACATTCCGGGCATTCAGGAGCTGGATGAAATCCAGACGATAGCCGGCGTCTCAATTCTCGGACGAGTGGCCCGCATTACCGCCCAGTACGAGACACCGCTGGTGGTGCCCGTGAGATACCCGCTGGTGCTTGCGGCCGGCCAGGAAGCGGTACAGCAAGCCTATACAGAAATGGGCAAACGAGACGCCTACCAACCCGATATGGTGCGATATGTGGCCGGCGAGCAGTTTGCCTTCACCGCGACCGTCAACGGCATCATGACTCGCGATCATCCGGCGGCCAACCTGTTTATGGGTTATTTTGCGGCTGAAGCGCTTCTGCTGGCCGAAACCGGCAACGCGGCAGGGTCCATACAGATTGCAGGTACGGCCCAACCGGAGCAGTTGCCGTTTTTCATCGCATCCTGCGATTACACGCTTATGGGGGAGGAGCTGTTCGCTGCCTCGGCCTATCTCTCGCACGAGCCGCTGATGCTCGGTGGATTGAAAGGCCAGGATTTCATGAAGATCATCCTCGTGACAGTCATCCTCCTCGGTGTTATTCTTGCCACTCTCGGCTGGTGGCCGGATTTCATCTCCTGGTTCAAGGAAGTATAGATGCGTCGAACGGTGCCTGTCGTTATCGCCTTCCTGTCCGGCTTCGTCATGCTGGTGTCTTTCTTCTTCAATCCCGACAGGTCGATTCTGGGTCGAATCGAGTCCGAGGTTCTGTCCTGGGTGTCGATAGTCGCCGGATTCAGTATGCTTCTGGGGGTCGTGTCGATTGTCGGCGTAAATTGGCGGGTCGTCAGAGACCGTCGCGAGGGCTGGGGTTACAAAGCAATCACTCTCGTGGCCGTGTTTGTTATGGCGATACCGGCGATGCTGCCGGTGTCATGGTCGCCTCTGTTCGGCGACGGGTCCGGCTCCATATATGACTGGTTGTTTCAGAATCTCAGCGCCACGATGATGGGGACGATGTTTGCGATGCTGGCGTTCTACATAGCGTCGGCGGCCTACCGTGCCTTTCGCGCTCGAAATGCAGAGGCGACGATACTGCTTCTGACCGCGATATTAGTGATGCTGTGGCGAATCCCCATGGGCGAGGCGTTCCTTAGGCTGTTCAGCGATAAGCTTCCGGATATCATCAACACCTACGTTATGAACGGGGTGAACCTGGCCGTTCAGCGAGGCATTATCATCGGCGCGGCTCTGGGCGCGGCCTCCATGTCGCTTCGCATCATGCTTGGCATCGAGCGCACCTACATGGGGAGAGGGTAGGCTCGTGAATTTCTGGGACCGGATAGCGACGGTGGAACGGCGCTGGGTTTACCTGATGGTGGCTTTGGCTGTCATCTTCCCGCTCATTGTACCCGCGCACTTTCCCGTGCAGATCAGTCCCGAGGCACGGCAACTCTACGATGCGGTGGAAGCGCTGCCGGACTCCTGTAATGTCATGCTGACGTTTGACTACTACCCGTCAACCCTGGCCGAAACCGAACCGATGTCGATTGCGGCGTTGCACCACCTGTTTCGCAAGAATTGCAAGATTGTAACGATGACTACAATACCGCTCGGGGGGCCCTCGATTGCCGAGAGAGTTACTCGCAAAATGGCCGCGGAATACGGGAAGATATATGGCGTGGACTATGTCAACCTCGGCTACAAATACAACTATGTAGCCGTGCTCAAAGGAATGGGAACGTCGATTGAGTCCATTTATCCGACCGACAACAGCGGGACGCCTTTATCGGAATTGCCGCTGATGCAGCATGTGAAGAACTACAAGGACATCAAGTTCATCTTTGTCGTTTCGGATAACGTCATCGTCGACTACTGGATATCCATTGTCAATGCCGAATACGGAATTCCGGTCGGATGCGGCGCTACGGCGGTCATGGCGCCCAAGTTTTACAGCTATGTCGGCTCCGGCCAAATGACCGGCCTTCTCGGCGGCATGAAAGGGGCGGCGGAATACGAACAACTTGTTAATCATCCCGGCTTGGCTGTCAAGGGGATGGGGATACAGTCGCTGGTGCACTTATTGATCATCGGGCTTGTAATAGTGGGGAATCTCGGATATTTCCTCGGGAGCGGCCGACGGAAGGCGAAACAGTTATGAGTGGCTGGGAAATCCTTCAAATTTGGATAATGGCATTTTTCACGCTGGCGCTGTTCTCGTTTCTGTACCGAGACAACCCCGCCTACCGCCTGGCCGAGCATCTGTTTGCGGGCCTGTCGGCCGGGTATTACACAGGGCTGATATGGAAGTCAGTGATTATCCAGCAGCTCTGGGAGCCGATAACCCGGGCGGAGAATCCGCGCTGGTGGCTCGTATTTCCGGGATTTCTGGGAATCCTGCTGTTTACGCGGTTGATTGCGAGAATCTCATGGGTGTCTCGTTTCTCATTGGCGTTTGTCATGGGGAATACGGCGGGAGTCTACCTGGTTTCTCAGCTCCACGGTCTGGTACTTCCGCAACTCCGCTCGACCATGCAATCAGTGGTGTCGTCGAAAGGGTTTGGCCCGAGCCTCCTGGCCATAATCGTGGTGGTGGGTGTAATTTCGACCCTTATCTATTTCTATTTCTCTAAGGAGCACACCGGTTTGTTGGGGGGGACGGCAAAGGTGGGAATCTGGTGTATCATGATAGCGTTCGGCGCTCATTTCGGATACACCGTGATGGCGCGCGTCTCGCTTTTGATCGGGCAAGTCTATTTCCTTTGGAATGACTGGCTGGGATCTTTCAAACAAATCCTCTGACATTCAGTCTGCGATTGTGTATTATCGGGTCGCAGAGATACGAGTGTTTTCGAGTCATCCATTATGCGCCTTTTTGCAATGATTACTTTAGCGTCGGCGGTTCTGGCATCGAGTTGCGGTTACAACCCCGACCGGCCCGCCTACGACACGACGTTGAATCCTGATGGGTATCCGATAGCGGCCCTCAAGCTGATCGACAGGATTGACAACGGCCAGTTGGTGGAGTTCGATTCCATTACGGCTGCGTTCGGGGACTTGTATACAACCAATGCCGAACTTCTCGATGATCCTCGCTGGCTGGCCGTCGTGGAGCGAATCGGCGCCAAGTTTCGGTCTCAGGCGGATCGCTGGGTCAAGGAAGGGATACCGTCATATCTGAAGGCGGCTCGCTACTACTCGTTGGCGGCACTGGCGCGTCCCGGCGATGATCGGCTCCGCGAGCGACACCAGCTTTTTGCAGTGTGGGAGCATGCGGTGACCGACTCGATCGTCGCGCCGAATTTCGACCCCCAGAAGAGTGCTTTCGATCTCAGAGGTCGCCTGGCGCTATTGAAGTACTTCATGCTCGGCGACAGTCTCCATCGCGACTTTGCCCAGGACTATATTATCCCGCAACTTTTTGGCGGCAGGGCGCCGGACAGAGTTTTGAATCCATCGTTAACTCGTGATCTCTCGATTGCCGACAAGTGCTTTCTGGAGATGCTCGGGGCCAAGCACGAGCCATTTGAGTCCCGAATCGCCGCCTTTACCGAACCCAGGATCGATCTGGTGGCGGCTCAAATCGTCCACCAGCACGATGACTGGTATGCAGCCGAACTTTATTTTGTCCCGCAAGAATCCCTGAAAGTCAATTATACCGTGGCACTTGAAATACCAACATCCGGTTCGCAGAAAGAGCCGGCAACGGCCTTGAGCCGGGCTTTGGCCTTTGATTTCCATCCCGACTTGCCGACCTCACATTGGCGGGCCAATCAGATGGCTGCTGCCTACCGGCGTTTTCGCTATATCGGCCCGGCCCAGCCTGTGCTTGTGGGGTTATATGATGATCGGCCCGACAGCACGCGCTATGTCCGGGTTCAGGAATCAGGTGAGCCGCTGTTTACTCTGCCGGTTACTGTCTTTGTCGCCAGATGACCTCTGACCTACGCCCGGTTTTCTTGAAATGAGCTTGTTTCGGCTGGCCCCATTGCCTACTTTGCAGGCGGATTTTTTGGAGACTAATTCATGCGCGTAATCATCCCGGTAGCCGGCGTCGGAAGTCGGTTGCGGCCCCATACTTTTTCCACGCCTAAGGCGCTGCTGCACGTCGCAGGACGCCCGATTCTATCGCATGTGCTGGAACCGGTGGTAAAACTTAATCCGGAAGAAGTAATATTCGTGCTCGGTTTCAGAGGGGATGATATTCGCGAGTATGTCGAAGCCACCTTTACGTTCAGGTCGACCTTCGTCACCCAGGATAAGCTGCTCGGGCTCGGTTACGCGGTCGGTCTCGGCATGCGGCAGGTCCCGGATGGTCCCGTACTGGTGCTGCTCGGAGACACGATTGTCGATTGCGATCTTGAGAGATTCACCGGTGCCGGCGAC
>DATKJY010000076.1:0-4965 GCA_035543175.1 Candidatus Acidiferrum sp. | reverse complement strand
CGGTAAGTCGCTATACATTAGCAACTTACCGCCACCAAGGAGTAATATGTGAAATCGTATTATCCGACGATCCAGTCTATTCTGGATACGTCATTCAATGTGATTCTTCACCTCCGCACTCTCTCAGTTGGGAGCACCGTGGCTCGGATTCACACCGTACCGTTTAAGTTTCATGCGGACGGTCGCCTCGTGGACACCCAACAGACGTGCCGCCTCACATTTGTTGCCGTTGGCCGCCAGCAGCGCTTCGACAATCAACTGCCGCTCGAACTCCTCGACCCGGTCGAACAAGGTTCCTTTCGTGGCCGCTCCACCGCGCTCGAAGATCGAGCGAGCCAGCTCCACCAGGTCCCCTTCGGCCACCATGCCGGCAAGCACCTCGAGGCGCTTGACGGTGTTGTCGAGTTCGCGGACATTCCCCGGCCAGTCGTAGTCGATAAACTGCCGCAAAAGTTCCGCCGGCACTCGCTGACCTTCACTTAACAGCCCGCGTTTCGTCATGAAATAGGCGAGCAATAGCGGCACATCTTCTTTGCGCTCCCGTAGCGATGGAATGCGATAGACATGCCCGCTGAGTCGATAGTACAGGTCGCGACGGAACGTCCCCGCTGCCACCATCGCTTCAAGGTCCTTATTGGTCGCCGCCACCAGCTTCACATCGAAACCCACTTCGGTTGTGCCACCGAGCGGGATAACGCGACGTTCCTGTAGCACGCCGAGCAGTTTCCCCTGCAGCGACATCGGCATATCGCCGATTTCGTCGAGCAGGAGAACGCCCCGATGCGCCGTGACAAACAGGCCCGGCTTGTCTCTGTCGGCGCCGGTAAACGCCCCTTTGCAGTAACCGAACAGCTCCGATTCCAGCAAGGTTTCGGGCAGCGACGCGCAGTTGATCGCCACGTAGGGTCCGTCGGGTCGCACTACCGAATGGTAGTACCGCGCCAGATGATCTTTCCCCACGCCGGTCTCTCCAACCAGCAGGATCGACAGATCCGCCCGCCCGAACATCGGCAACTGCGCTTTAAATTGCTTAATCGACTCGTTCGCGGTGATGTAGTCAGCGCCGGCTGATTTCGGTGTAGCCGAATACGTCGGATTCGGTGACATTTGTCCGAGTTTCTCAAGCTGACGCGCGGTCTCGTCCGCCCGCGGCTTGATCCGACACCGGGTATACCATTCTTCGGCGCGGAACAGATAGGTCATCCGCTCGCGCACGCCGAACAATCGGGAATTGCCCGCGACCGCCAGCGCATCCGCCTTCTCGAACTTCACGTCCGATTCGGATAGCAGCTCGATCGCTTTGATCAGGCAAGCACGACCTTCGTCGTCGTGTCCGGCGGCCTCGGCAATCAACCCTTTGAGTTTCCAGAGAGCTCCGGTCTCAACTTTATCGGACGTCCGCTCGTAGATAGCCAGCGCTCTGGCCACACAGCGCTGTGCCGTGCGATAGTTATTCTGACGCACGTGCAACTCGCCGAGGTGACGAAGGACCCGTCCGGCCAGCGTGCCGGACCGATCGATCGTCTCGGCTATCGCCAGCGCTTTGGTCAGTGTCTTCTGCGATTCACCGAGAACGTTCATCCGATACTGCAGCTCACCGATGTACGTCAGGCACATGGCCTCATCGCGCTTGTGATTGGTCACGATGATGCGCCGATAGGCTTCTTCGAGCGCCTGTGACGCCTGCGTATACTCCGCGCGCTGCAGGTACAAATACCCGAGCGACATGTACGCGCGTCCGGCTTCGAGCCCATCCGCCAATTCCTCGGATAACTCAAGATTCACTTTCAAGTGTTTTTCGGCCTGATCGAAATCACCGATGAAGGTGAGGATTCGGCCGATATTGCCCATCATGAACGCCAGCTTCCGTTTGTCCGAAAGCTTCCGGGCGATCTCCACCGCATCCATCAGGACCGATAGAGCATTTCGATACTCACTCTGGCGGTAAAAAAGTCCGGCCAGTTGATTCAGGGCGCGACTCTGCCCTTCAAGGCTGTCATTGCGACGGAAAATTGATTCCGCATCGCGCAGCGCCTTCTCAGCCTCCCTTGACTCACCGAGATTGCGGAGTATTTCGCCAACCGTGACGAAGATCTCAGCCAGCAACAGGTTGTCGCCGGTTTCAGCGACCATCGCCTGTGCCCGCCGGGCAATCCGCAACGCTTTCGGGTAATCGGCCAGAGAGAGGCAGGCTTTCGCTGCCTGATGCAGAGCCGCTCCCCCCTCGCTGCCGCCGATAGCTTCGAGCAACAATCGATTGCACTCGAAGTACTCGACGGCGCCGAGGTAGTCCCGACGTTCCACCAGTGACGCCAGATAGTGGCTCACCGTGGCGCAGAACTCACGGCTATCGTTATCTTGTACTCTCATAGACCAATTACCTTATCAGTTACCGCCGGCTCCGGAGTTGGACGACGGGGTGTTAGGAAGGGTAGGGGTGGACGGAACGTTCGGCTGCGTGGACCTCGGCAGCGTAATCGGATGCAGCGTCACTGCATTCCGCCGAACGTAATTTGAAAACAGACATTCCAGGAACTTGTCAAGCAGCGGGTTCCCGGAACTCACGACAACCAACGTGCCGCTGTTTCCGCCCGGATTCGGATCGGGGGTAACTTGATCGCCTCCCCACGGATGGTCGTCCGTGTCAAGGCCTCCCAGGCCGTTGCGGCCCCAAGGGCTCGTCTTCGCCGACGTGGCGCCCCACAGCAGAGCAACCATCACCAACGTAATGGCCGCCACCTTCAGTAACGATTTCATGGTTTACTCCTTGGTAAAAAGTGGTTAAACATACATATCCATATTCGTATGCGAGGCGGGGGCGAGGCGGGGTGGGGAGAGACGTCTGATCCCTTTCCCTGTTAACAAGATACGCTTCGCGCTCGACTGTGTCAAGGCGAAAGTAGACTTGGTGCAGGAAATTCGTCTTCCGGCATCGCAGCGATCCGAGTGACAACGGAAAAATCCTCCCGGTCGCAGGCCATTTGCCTATTTAGGTTTCGTCAGCGTGTCGGGTGTCGATGCGGCCTTGGTGTCGGCGCCGCCAGTCGACGGCCGACTCGGTCGAAGGAACACCGTCTCGTTCTTGTCGTTGCGCATGACCTGAAGCACTGCCCCGACATTGTCCAGATCGGCAAGCACGGCGTCGATCAACTCCTTCTGTGTCCGCACACTCTTGCCGCCCACCTGCCTGATGATATCCCCTTTACGAAGACCGCACGCGTACGCCAGACGTGACTGATCGATACCGTCGACTACCAATCGGTTGGCGTTGTTCAACCGCACCGAAAATCCAAGCTGCCCCTTAAGCGGCAATCCTTCGATAAACTGTCGCTTCGTCTTGCGCTGCAGGTTATCAGGCAAATCCGGAACGCTCGTCGAAGTTATCAACTTCGAATCCGACGGTTCATTAGCCAGCCAGTTGACCAGGGGCCGTTCCGCCGAAAGCGTCCACTTGTGCAGCAGCAACTCCTCGAATATCGGCTGACCGAGAAAACGGTCTTTCCAGAACGGTGAGTCATATATGGCCGCCATCGAATCCGCCCCAAATACACGAGACCCGGTTTCATACGCCAGGAGCAAAGTCAGCAATTCCCGACGGTACGGTGTCGGCTGCATCATCGGGTGATTAGCCACCGCCGAGGAGCCGGACGCATCCGGTCGCGTCGCCTGCAACAGCATCCGCCCGGCCAGCTGATAAATCAAATCAAACGCCAGTTGATTTCCTGGTGGCGCGGCTTCGATAAGCGACCCTTGCCGTATGCCGCCGATCGGAACGACCAGCGGATCCGGCGAGCCGATACTCGGAAAATATCGCACGAGGTAGATGTCGAATGCCGATTCCCGCCACGATATACCTGATATCTCAGCAAGAATGTTGAGAACCGAGTCGGATGATTGCTGCCAGAATGCGAGCAGATTACTTTCATGAGCGGCAACCCACGACATGTCATCAGCCACCGCCTGTACTCTGTAATAATCGGAATACAAGTTGGACTGAAGCTCAGTCGCCCGGTCATTGATGCGAACGGTCGGCGTGAAGACAGCGGCTGGGGAGGAGTTGTCGGGAGTCTGCGAGAAAACCGCGGAAGAAACAACGATCAGGAGCAGGCCACACCAAATGGTTCTGAACATGAGTGTAATAAACGGATTTGAATTCGATCGAGCAAGCGCCGCTTACGACTGCGGATTACTTGCCGGACTCACCGGCGCCGGGGCGGCGGACGGCTCGACCAGTTCAAAATAGAACAGCGTGAACAGCGAGCTGAAAAAGGCTCCCAGGAAGCCGCTGATTACCCACATGACGATCAGCACAATCGGCAAGCCGAGCACTATCGCCACGATCAGGCCGGTGGTCGACGTCAGCGCCAGCGCGATGAACGGGCCGGCGGCCAGCCCGATGATCATCATGGCGACCAGCCACAAACCGATTGAAAGCGCCATGAAGATAATGAAAATCACCAGGTTGGCGCCAAGGTTGTTGCGGAACAGCCAGTATCCTTCCTCGATAGCATCCGCTAAGCGGACATTGCGCGCTACCAACGCCCGCTGCGTCAGACTGAACACGTTTGTGATGACAAACATACCCACAAGTCCTATCGGCACCAACACAATGAGCGATAGCCCGCCTACCACCGTGCTGACCAGAAAACAGATGACTGCCGGGACAACGATAGCAGCCACGAGAATCACGAAGGCAAATACGCCGACCAGGTAGATACCAAACATGCGCCAGAAGAAATCAATACCGATCGCAAAGGAATCACGGAGACGGTAGACGCCGCCCCGGGCCAGACGGTTGACAGCATCGATCAGCGCGCCGGTGGCGATGAGATGGAGTATCAGAAACACCAGGATCATTACGACGGCGATGGCGATGATCAACACGCCGATGGCGGGTGAGATATGCAGATTACCGAAATCTTCCGAATGTCTCTTCCAGTCCCACCCGAAAACCGAGCCGCCGCT
>DATKJY010000075.1:0-4799 GCA_035543175.1 Candidatus Acidiferrum sp. | reverse complement strand
CCGCGACTGTCATGCGGCCGCGGACAGCAGCCGCACCGCCCTTGATCGACTTATTCCTAAGATGGAATCCTGTGGCAAGTGTCATGCAATTGACAACTACGAAAAGTGCGGACTTTGTCACACGCACGACATCGAGCCCTCGGGTATTCCGAGGCCGGACTGGTCGATTGTGTTTAATCACCAATTACATCTGGTTGCAGATTCAAACTGTCAGGGATGCCATCCGGGAGTAGTCCAGGCGGCTGAGCTCACACGGGCCAATATGCCGAGCATGGAGTCGTGTTTGAACTGCCACGACGGCAAGAAGGCGTCGGACAAATGTGAGGTATGCCATGCTCAGGATGTCACGCTGGCTGATATCCATCCTACCGGGTGGAGGCACGATCATGCGCAGCGCGCAACAGTCGACAAGCAGTGGTGCACGCAGTGTCACCGCCAGGAAACATACTGCATCGAATGTCACCGAGGCGACAACATCACGGCCCGGACTCACGATCTGAATTATCAGTTTACCCACGGTCTCGATGCCAAAGGTAAAGTTGCCGAGTGCGCTCGCTGCCACGACACGCGACTGTTCTGTGATGACTGCCATTTGAAAGAGCATCGCATCCCGCTCAATCACTCACTCTTAAGCTGGCGGACGCAGCATGGCACCGCGGCCAAGGCAGATATCGAAGATTGCATCTCCTGTCATGATGCCGCCGATCCAACCTGTTCGCGGGTCGGCTGCCACGCTGATTTCGACGGAGTCCTCGGAACTGATCCTTCGATACACGTTGGACGTGACCAACTGGGCGGGCATGGGCCGTGGCACTCTGATGACCAGTATTTCTGCTATCAGTGTCATGAGAACACGCATCAGGCCGGAGTCGGCTTCTGCGGATACTGCCACGGGGGGAATGGTGGCGGCCTCAAACGCTGAACTGCTCAATCGCCGGTAATTCGGACAACAACCTGCTCAGGTCTTCTTATGCGTGACCATCGCCGAACCCTGGGCGGTTGGGAAGATGATCATCTCAGCCACCTGCACATGCTCAGGTCGTTCCGTAATCCAAATGATAGCCTCGGCGATATCTTCTCCCGACAGCGGCTTGTAACCCTGATACACTTTCTCAGCTCGTTCCTTGTCACCATAGAAACGGACTTCGGAGAATTCGGTTTGGACCAGACCGGGGTCGACAGTCGATACACGAATCGGCGTATCGGCCAGGTCCACGAGCATCCCACGGGTAATCGCGTTTTCGGCATGCTTGGAGGCGCAATAGACGTTTCCTCCGGGGTACAATTCATGACCGGCGATCGAGCCTATATTAATGATATGTCCGCGGCCTCGTTTGACCATCCCGGGGATGACCGCCCGACTGACATATAAAAGGCCCTTTACATTGGTATCGATCATTTCGTCCCAGCTGTCGGGGTTCCCTTCGTAGAGCTTTTCGAGGCCCCGGCTCAACCCGGCGTTGTTGACCAGGATGTCGATTTCCTGCCACTCCTTCGGCAACCCGGGGACCGCCTTTTCGACCGCCGAGCGGTTGCGGACATCGAGCTGGAAATAATGACACGGAACGTTAAGCGATTTGGCCAGCTTCTCCAGTCGATCGACCCGGCGGGCGGCCAGAATCAGGCGGGCCCCCTTTTGAGCGAACTTTCGGGCGGTAGCCTCGCCAATTCCGGATGAAGCTCCGGTAACGAGAACGATCTTATTCGATAAATGAGACATAACTTCTCCTTTTATACGGGGCACTCGAAAGGCGAATGTAGCGTGATAAGCCAGGCCCGTCAATTCGCATCTAACGCGAATCGGGTCAATCTAAAGGCGTTGAAAGCGGCCGTGACTGTTTCAAAAATGGGATGGGGGGGTGGCCAAGATATGGACGGAACGCCATAATTTGAACATTCATTTATCAGCCGGGGACGCTTTGTGTCTATTTTGAAATAATTAAGTTGTTTCCCAACAATATGTTCGAAAGGCGAAAGGAAGTTGGCTCGCGTCATGGTTCTGGCACGCGCCGTGCAAGGAGTACCGGAGAGATTTGTTAATATTTCCGGCCTTGGCCCGATAGAAATAGTATGGCGACGCCCCTACTGCTATTCGGGCAGGCTGTGAGCAGCATAAGAGGGCACGGCCATGAGCAGTTCGAAGAAGCGCGTGGTAGGTTTGCCGAAAAAAACCTACTGGCACCTTTACAGCTTGCAGAATGTAGAAGGAGACAAGCTCGTACGGATCCTGAACAAGGTGCTGAAGCGGGAATATGTCCTGATAAAATAGGCGGGCATTTTTTCCTTGACAGCGTTTTAGGGCAGCCGTAGGTTGGCACGTTCTCAATTCACTGAGTTGATTGGTTCAGTCGGAGGGGGAAGGGGCCTTGTTTTGTTGTTGGTGAGGAAGGCAATTGCATGTGGAAGAAGAAGATAACGTTTTGGTTCTTGTCTGATACGCTTCTGCATACCAAGCAGTTTAGAGTCCCGAAGATTGTGTTATATGTGGCTCCGGGATTTGTGCTGTTCCTGGTGATGCTCACGTTTCTGTTGGCGTCGGAGTTTTTCGGCAACAGAGTGAACGAGAGCGAGTTGGACAAACTGCGGGCTGAAAACCAGTTTCTCGCAGAGAAATACGATAAGATCCGCTGGGCGCTGGCCGAGGCGGAATCCCGTTTTGACGAGTTGGTGAACAAGGAAATGGCCATTCGGACGATTTTCAATCTGCCGGAAGTCAGCCGGACCGAAAGGAAGCTCGGAGTGGGCGGACCGGAGCCGACCGATTACGTCGGACTATCTGGAGCCCAGAAGACGGCTATCGCAACCGAGGGGCAGGTCGATCATTTGATCAAGCTTTCTCAGTACGAATTGCAGAAGTTCGGACAGATTGAAGGAGCTTTAGGTAGTCTTCGCGACCGACTTGACCGGACACCTTCGATTATGCCGACGCAGGGCTGGAGTTCGCGAGGATTCGGCATGCAGTACGACCCGTTCACCGGCTTTCAGCAGATGCACAAAGGCATTGATATCGCTAACCGTCCCGGTACGCCGGTGATCGCTCCGGCGAAGGGCAAGGTGGTTTTTGCGGGCTACGATCCGGGTGGTCTGGGTAACCTGGTGGCAATAGATCATGGATTTGGGTATATCACCCGTTTCGGCCACATGTCAAAGATCAATGTCCGGGTGGGCCAGGATGTCAACCGCGGCGATCTGGTTGGTCTGGTTGGTTCCACCGGTTATTCCACCGGTCCGCATCTCCATTATGAGGTCTGGCGTAATGGCCGGGCGCTCAATCCAAAAGAATTTATCCTTGATAATCAAGGACTATAACGGTCCTCAATAAGCCGCCCTTCGAGGCGGCTTTTTTTTGCCGCATCAAATTGTAAGCATTCTGTTCAACCCACGGCTAAACCAGCCGGTAGGTGGTATAACAAAACAGGACTAAAACAAGGAACTTTAGTTCGAGCGACTTGTTCTGAGCATCATCATTGGAAGGGTATATGATATGGCTAGACGTGCAGATTCGGCCCAAATGAACGGCCAGCTTACTCCAGAGGAACAGGACGAACTTCGCGCCAAAGAGTTGATTGATGAAATCAAACATGGCAACCGAGAGGCATTCACAGAATTAGTACGTCGTTATCGCAGTCAGGTGGCGTCTCTGGCTTACAGAGTCGTCGATGACTACGATGAAGCCGCCGACATCACTCAAAACGTGTTCGTGAAAATCGCCAACAACATCTGGCGGTATGACGAGAGCAAGAAGTTCTACACCTGGTTGTATCGGATCACGGTAAATACGTCGATCGATCACATTCGCAAGCATCGCCGGCACCGTCACGAGCCGCTCGAGAATATACACGATACCATCGAGAGCCACGATTCCAGTCCGGAATATGACTTTCGCAGGCATCAGTTGAGCGGCTATATCCGTCAGGCGGCCGGAACACTCAATGATAAACAGCGATCCGCGTTTATGCTTCGGGATGTGGCCGGTTGCCGGGTGGATGACGTAGCCGAGATCATGGATATGCCGGAAGCTACCGTCCGGTGGTACCTGCATCGCGCTCGGGCCAAAATCCGCAAAGAGTTGCTTCGCCATTGCCCGCAACTTCTGATGACGCTTGGCATTAAGTAGCCCTCACAAAGTTCTCAGCACTTTCTGTGGTATGGCGGTGTTATATTAGCCGCTATGGCCAAACGTGAGGAATTATCTCTTAGAATCCAGGGGATGCACTGCGCCAGTTGCGTCGCGAATATCGAGCGCGGCGTCTCCGGTCTCGATGGCGTTTCGGAATGCCGGGTGAATCTCGCGACGAATTCCGCGGTGGTGGAATTTGATTCCGGACGCCTGGACGCCGACAGTGTCATCCACAAGATCAAGTCCCTTGGCTACGGGGCATCGGTGGGGCAGCAGGATGTTCTATCGGCCAACGAATCCGAGTTAAGGGCCGCAAAAAATCGCTTTCTTCTGGCGTTGGTGCTGGCGATTCCGTTGATGGCGGTCGCCATGTGGCCGATGTTTGTTTCCCGTCAGTTGCTACCCTCGTTCGCATCCACCTGGCTTCAAGCTCTTTTTGCCGTGGTTATCATATTCGTGGCCGGACGGGGGATACTCATGGACGCGGCCCGACAGGCGACTCACTTGAGGGCAAACATGAATACGCTTATCGCAATGGGCGCGGTCGTTTCGTTTGGCTGGAGTCTCTATGAGGCGCTCACGCCTCATGCGGGTCACGCTCATGCGCTCTATTTCGAGTCGGCCGGCATGATTGTCACCCTGATACTCCTCGGGCGTTTCCTTGAGGCTCGTTCTAAAG
>DATKJY010000074.1:0-4938 GCA_035543175.1 Candidatus Acidiferrum sp. | reverse complement strand
AGGTGATTGACGAGCCATTCGCCGCACGCGGCGACGTCGGTTTTGTGTTCCGACTGGGCGGACACGGACGGGAAGCGCAGGAACGCGAACAAGTCGTTCATTCGCTGTTCCTGGGTCTGTTCCAGATACTCAAACGGGGTCATGAGTTATTCTCCTGTCAATTGTGTGCGATTTAATCTGCGGAATATAGAGAGCGATGCGGCGGCTGTAAAGCACCTTTAAAGCTCACTTGGAGGGCTCACGACGGGCGGCGAAGAATGAGGAGAAGGTCGCTCTCGCATCGGGGCGAGCGGAAATCAGTAGTCCTTGCGCTTTATAATAAGAACAGCGGCATACAGGGCAGCCGCGGCAAAAAGCATTGAGCTCCAGATGGGGATCCAATCATCGACCGAACGGCCCCCAGCCATCATCAAGCCGGTGGTTTCGACCGCGGAGTTCTTGGGGACGATGTAGTACAGGGTATCGATGACGTACCCGAAGACGGCCGAATTGAAAAAGGCCTTAATGGCCGTGTGCACGGCCAGAATCGCCTGAAAGGCCCAGACCAAAAAAGCGGTCATGACGGTCATGGCGGTGGATCCGGAAAAGACGGCGGCAACGGTCGTGACCGAAAGCCAGATAGTCAATGAGAGCAAGTAAGCCAGGAACAGGTACAAGATTTGAAGGGTGAAAACGCCGTGAACGGCGGCCAAGAGGCTGTAGCACAAAAACCCTGAGAGCAAGACTATGCCGCCATAGACGGTAAGGAGTCCCAGGAATTTGTTCAAAAGAAGCGATTGGCGGGAGAGCGGTTTGGCCAGGTAGAACTCAGCTCTTCCCCGTTCGAGCATAGTCGGGAAATGGGCGGTCGAGGCCATGACTGCCAAAAATAGGAGGATCGAAAGAAAGGCTTTACTGGCGCTCAGAATGGGATCGAACATGAGCGCCGAAAGGTCGCTGCCGTTGGTCTGGACGCGGATATTGAATTCGGCGTTTCGAGTCAGGAAGACTATCAGGAGGCCAAAAACCGTCAGGCCGAGGAAGACATATATGATCTTCCGGTCGACCGTTTCGACAAAAGTATCTCTGGTAATACCTCTCATGCGCCCCCCGATGTTCGATCTTCGGCAAGCGTTTCGAAAAATGACTGTTCCAGCGTGATTTTCAGAGGCTTGACGGAGTGGATGGCAATTTTGCGCCTTCGCAGCTCGTCGATAACGTCGTTAATTTTGTTTTCGTCGCGTAATTCGACGACCAGTCTGTCGGTGGAGACAAACACCTTACGGCCGACCTCCGCGGGAATATCCAGAACATCGTCGCCAATGGCGGCTTCGATTTCGTACTGGCTTCGGCGAACGGTCAGGGCTTCCATCGTATCGACTCGGACCACGCGCCCTTTTACCAGAATAGCGACGCGGTCGGCGATGGACTCGACTTCGGACAACAGGTGCGAATTCAATAGAATGGTCTTCCCTTCACCCCTGAGTTTAAGCAGCACCTGGCGGATTTCGGCTTTACCGACCGGATCGACGCCGTCAGTGGGTTCATCGAGAATCAGCAGGTCCGGATTACCCATCATGGCCTGCGCCAAGCCAATTCGCTGAAGCATACCTTTAGAATAGCGGCGAATCTTGACGTTGGCCCATCGATCCATGCCGACTGTCTGGAGAAGAGGCAAGGCCTGGGATTCGATCTCTTCGGGTGAAAAGCCATAGAGGCGGCCGGAAAACTCAAGCAGGCCGAGGCCGGTGAGATGGGCGGGGAATCGGTGGTTTTCCGGCAGGAAGCCAACCTTGCGGCGGGATTCAGGGTTGGTCGGCGGAAGGCCGTTCAGCAGCGCCTGGCCGGTGGTAGCACGGACAACGCCCAGGAGGACTTTCACGAGGGTGGTCTTGCCGGCGCCGTTGGGGCCGAGCAGCCCGAAGATTTCGCCCTGACGGACTTCCAGCGCGGCTCGATCGAGGGCAACGATGCTTGCCTTTCGTAGACCGGAAAGGTATATTTTGGTCAGGTCTTGTATTTTGATGAGGTTCACGTCAGCAACGCCCTGTCTCGTGCATGAACTCAACCTAATCTCCGCAGAGCAGCGGCACAAGGTTAAAAAATGGACTATTGTTGCTTGACGTCAGGGGGTTTGGGGTGGTATATAAAGGTTTTTCGGAACATTTTTGAAATGGGTATTTATAAACATAGCATGATGATACGGTTTGGGACATTTCTCATTATAGTTCTGACGGCGGCCGGTCTGGCTGCTCAGCCGAAGATTGATATTCCCGGCAACAAATTCGATTTTGGGATGGCCCCTCAGGGTGCGGTTTTGGTGCAGTATTTCTGGTTCAGGAATCCTGGAACCGACACGCTGCATATCAATCGAATCGTGACGGGGTGCGATTGTGCCACCATGCCGCTCACCCAGCAGTACATTGCGCCGGGAGACAGCATGAATGTGGGGCTGTTCTGGCAGACGGAGCGGAAGATCGGCAATACCGGACGATATCCGTATATTTACACGGATGCATCGAAAGATGCAGCGCGAATCTTTCTGACGGCGCAGGTGCTGCCATCGCTGGATTCGGCTCGCCCGGTGTCTTTTAAGCCGTACAAGATGGAATTGACCAAGCTTCCGACGATGCAGGTGGACAGTGTCGCGTTTTTAGTCACGAACCATTCGACCTTTCCGGCGGTTTTGAAAGTCATTACACCACCGGTCGAGCAGTGTGAGGTCAGCATCCCTGATTCGCTGCCGAGCGGTTCCCAGGGAATGGGGTACGTCAAGGTGAAGCCGGCGTATAAGGACAAGGAGTTCGAAAATTCGTTCACGGTGCTGGTATCCTCGTCGGCCAAGGATCCGACCTACCGGTTTACGATACCGATACGTCGAAAGACCTACGGAAAATGAAATGCTGTGTCGATATCGACTTCATCATAAAGTTGGAAACAGAGACCATTTTTAGATAGCGGCGGAAACGAGTATGAAACACCTAGGACTTGCGGCACTGCTGGTGGTCGGAATAGGTCTTCTGGTAAGTCAGGCGAGCGCAGCGGCGCCCCGGCTGACGCTTCCGGAGGAATCATTCGACTTCGGCATCGTGCCGCAGAATTCGAAAGTCTCGCACGTGTTCTGGCTGAAATCCACCGGGGACGACACGCTGAAAATCGTGACCGTCTCCCCTGGCTGAGGCTGCACGACGGCTCCTCTGGAGAGGAACCTTATCGCTGTCGGTGACAGCGCCAGGCTCGAAGTGATTTTCGATTCGAAGAATTACAACGGCAAAGTGACCAAGCGGCCCCGGATCACGACAAACGAAGGACCGCCCGACAAGTACGTGCAGATCGTGGTTGATATCACGCAGCGGCCAGATTCGACCTATCCGATCGTCATCAAGCCGTACAAGCTTGATTTGACCCAGTTCGGCGAGAAAGTGCGCAGCGAGATCAAGTTTACGATCGCCAATGTGTCGGACAAGGACCTCGAAGCGACGGTCGTGAGTATGCCATCGGAGTTAATGGACCTAACCCTGCCCAAAATGATCAAGGCAGGTAAGACCGCCGAAGGCATGGTGAAGCTGACCAAACAGGGCGTCGATTCGAAGTTCGAGAAGACGATTACCATTCAGCTGAACGACGACAAGGCCTCGCGGTTTACGATTCCGGTCAAGCGTGATATACGCGTGCCCGGTCAGGATACGACCAAAGTAGTGCCGACTCCGGTGAACGCCGGTGGTCATTGATTCGAAATTCGACGTATTCAGCACAAAGGCCGTCCCGATGGGACGGCCTTTCCTTTATCATCACAACCGGCGGTGGTCAGCGAATGTCCAGCATTTCATCCTGGATGCGCGCGGCCCAGTCCTTGTCGTAGCGTTCTCCCTGGACATTCGAATGGACCAGCTTGAAATCGCGGTAACCTTCCTGATCCTCGAAGACGAAGTAGCTGCCGCCTTTCACTTTGTGGTAGTACCAGATAACGAACGGGTTTCCGGTTCGAGGCGTGGAAATCTCATCTTTTTCATCCCACGGACCATACAGCATATAAATCCGTCCCCGGTCGGTCGACCAGCCATCAGGGGTGAGTTTATCCGAGGAGAAATTCTGTATGGCGAACTGGTAGCGCCGAATCAGCTCGGTGCGATTGGCGGTAGTCTTGGTGTCCGGATGGGCATCGTGCTCTTTCCAGAACTGGTTAAGGAAAAGCGTTTTGCCGGAATCTGTAAGGTTATTCAGCGTCTGTTTCTGCAGGGGTGTCAGAAGATAGGCAACGAGATTGACCCGGTCCTGGAAACTTAGAGAATCATACGGGTCGCTTGTCGTGGCTCCGGCGATAGCGCGGGCGATGCTCTCCGGGCTTACGATCTGCAGTTTTATCTGTGTCGTATCTGTGGTCTGGGCAGCCGGATCAGAGACGATCAGGCGAACCGAATAGGCGCCGACCGGCCAGCCCTTGATGTCGAGCGCCTGGGCGACGACGGCCGAGCGTCCCGGCTTGAATTCGGAGTGATGGCCGAAATCGCGGAAGATCATGCCGGTGTTGTCGAATATGGCGCATTCGAGGCTGTATTTGGACGGCGCGGCGGAATCGAATCGAAGGTTGTACAATTCTGCGTATAGATAGGCGACGCTGTCAGTCACTCCGAATACGCCGAGCGGATTATAGAGCACCAGATGATTCCCTTTGACCATTCGATTGTTGCCGGCTTTGGAGGGGTCAGACAGATAGGAGATACGATACGCCAAGGCGGGGCCACCGACGGTCAAGCGCTGGCGATCCGGCGGCGGCACCGAAAACGGCATAATGGTCACATTGTCGCTTCTTTTGCTGACGACATCGATGACAGTCAGACGCGCGGTATAGACACCGGGTTTTACGAGCATCACGAGCTTATTGAAAAGCATGTTGTCCCCCACCGCGGCTTCGGCAGCCGAGCCGACCCGGACCGAGAAATAGGTGGTCACGGAGTC
>DATKJY010000073.1:0-3174 GCA_035543175.1 Candidatus Acidiferrum sp. | reverse complement strand
ACCAGATCGGCGGCTCGATGAACCTTAAGGGAATCGGGCAGACAGGCCCTGACGGCGGGCCGTTCGGCGGCGTCATTGGGTACGATTTCCTGTCGCGGTTCCCGATGTTGATTGACTATCAATCGCACGCGCTCACCGTTTTCAACCCGGACCATTTCACTGCGCCCGACGGGGGGAAGGAGATTCCCTTTCACCTCACCATGCAGGTGCCGACCGTTGCGGGCGAGCTGGTCGGGGATACGGGAAGCTTCATAGTCGACCTCGGGAATGCATTCGGACTAATCGTTCACCAGCGTTTTGCCGAGCAGAATGAACTTGGGAAAAAACTTCTCGATGTTCATGAATCGGCCGGGGTGTTAGGCGGTGTCGGAGGCGGAGTGCTGGGCAAGAGCGGGTTTGCCACGGAGTTTCATTTCGGTTCGGCTGTGGTCGATTCGCTGCGAGTCATGATGCCGGCGAGTTCCGAAGGTCTGGCCGGCTCCGAGGAGCTGGCCGGAAATATCGGCAACGGGATACTCCAGCGATTCCGGCCCCTGTTCGATTATCACCACCAGCGTATCATTCTGTACCCAATCGAAAAAACTGCCGAGCAGAAGACGCCGTAGGCCTCATGTTGTGTCTTAAAGGGCCTCCAAACCCGGCTGGGCCTTATTATCTTGACAGCACACCGTAGGCGGATTTACTTGCCCGGACATATAAGGAATGAGGATGGGAGATATGAACATAGGTGTCTTGACCGGCGGCGGCGATTGCCCCGGATTGAATGCGGTTATTCGGGCGATTACTCAAAAAGGGATCTGCAAATACGGCTACAACGTTTTCGGCGTTCACGAGGGCTGGAAGGGCCTTCTCGGTGAAGGTTTGGTCAAGCCGCTGACCATGGCCGATGTGGCCAATATCCTCAAGCTCGGCGGCACCATCTTGAAGACGTCTCGTACCAATCCGTTTTCAGTAGATAACGGCCCGGCTCGCATTAAGGAGAACATTGCAAAGCACAGTCTGGATGCGCTGATCGTTATCGGAGGTGTTGACACTCTCGGGGTGGCCGCGCGACTTCACCAGGAGGGCGTGAGGCTGGTCGGCGTCCCTAAGACCATCGATAACAACGTCTGGGGTACCGATCGGACATTTGGCTTTGACACCGCGGTAAATGTGGCCACCGAGGCAATCGACCGGGTCCGAACGACCGCTGAAGCTCACAACCGGGTGTTTGTCGTCGAGGTAATGGGCCGTGATGCCGGCTGGATTGCCATTGAATCGGGTATTGCCGGCGGCGCTACCATGATTCTGATACCGGAATTTGCGGTTGACCTGGAAAAGGTCGTACAGTGTGTGGCCGAACGCCACAAACGGGGCGGCGAGTTCTCGCTTATCGTGGTGGCTGAAGGGACCAAGATTAAGCGCGTGGCTGGTGACCCGTCTGTAGTGACGGTAGATGACGAAAAAGATGAATTCGGCAATGTTCGTTTGGGCGGGGTGGCCGATAAGGTCGCTGAAGCAATCCGCCGGAAGACCGGATTCGATTGCCGCTCGGTGCGACTCGGTCATATCCAGCGGGGCGGCTCACCGACTGCCTACGACCGCGTGCTCTCGACTCGATACGGCCTGTATGCGGTCGATATGGTTCACAGCGGTGAGTTTGGCAAAATGGCCGCCCTTAAGGGGACTAAAATTGTCCCGATACCGTTGACCGATGTCCAGAAGGGATCGAAAACTGTCGATCAGGAGCTGTATGAAACAGCCGAATTGTTCTTTGGCTAAGTCTATTAGCCTTTGTTCGCTTATCGGTCTGATGTTGACTGCTACCGCCTTCGCTGCCGAGCCGGAGATGGATTATCGGGAGCAGTTCAATCATCAGAGCCAGGGTGGCATCCGCATAGGTGTCTGGGGCAACTTGGGGGATAAACCATCGGCTTTTGGTACGAACGACACTTCTTCCTACGAAACGAACGTCAAAAACGCCAGTTTCTATTTCGAGGCGTATTTCGGTTATCGTCTGGCGCCCGCGTTCATGCTTGAATTTGCGTTCGGTATCGTCAATCGCGGCGACGTCACAGTCGTCGATAACGGCGATCAGTATATCGGCAGTCTTCTGGTGTACCCGATTCAGATTCGCGGAAAGGTATATCCGCTGGGAGCGAAAACGCTGGGCGTCCAGCCGTATCTGATGGCCGGAGGCGGCCTGTATTACGGTCGGAACAGCATCCAGTTCGCTAGCACCAGCTATTATTTCGATTCTTTCACCGGGGAATCTCAGACCGATTTCAATTTCATGCTTGGCGGCGGCGCCGATTGGCCGCTGTCGCATACCGTTGCCCTCGACGGAAATGTGTCCTATATGCCGATAAACTTCTCCAAAACTCTGATCTCCGTGAAAAATTACAATGCCTTCACGGTGACGGTCGGCATCAAGTATCTGCTGCCTTTGAAGAAAAATAAGTAACGGCTACTCCAAGGAGGATAGAATGAAGCTTGGCATCAACGGATTCGGACGAATTGGCAGACTGGTTTTGAAGGCAGCTCGGAACACCGATCTCGATATTGTGGCGATTAACGATATTACCGACGCCAAAACACTGGCTCATCTCCTGAAATACGATTCCATCCACGGCAAATATCCGGGCGAGGTAACGGTCGAGGGAGATAAGATCGTTGTCGATGGCAAGAAGATTCCGGTTCTGGCCGAGAAGGATCCGGCCAAGCTTCCGTGGAAGTCGCTCGGTGCGGACGTGATTTTGGAATGCACCGGTAAATTCACCACCAAGGATGAGGCTTCTAAGCATCTTACCGCCGGCGCCCGCAAGGTGTTGATCTCCGCCCCAGCGAAAGGGCATGACGGTACGTTTGTGCTCGGTGTCAACTCGCAGCAGTACGACAAAGCCAAACACAATATTATCTCCATCGGCTCCTGCACCACTAATTGCCTCGCCCCGATGGCGAAAGTGCTCCTGGACAATTTTGGCATCGTCAAAGGGTTCATGACCACTATTCACTCGTTCACGGCCGATCAGCGGCTGATGGACGCTCCGCATAAGGACCTTCGCCGCGCCCGCTCGGCGTCATTGTCGATGGTCCCCACCACTACCGGCGCCGCCAAGGCGATCGCGGAAGTCATTCCCGCCATGAAAGGCAAATTGGACGGCCTCGCGATCCGTGTCCCCACTCCGGACGCAT
>DATKJY010000072.1:0-10314 GCA_035543175.1 Candidatus Acidiferrum sp. | reverse complement strand
CGCCCGTTGCGAGCCGGAGCAACAATGCGCCACCCGCGGAGTCTGATACCTCGTCATGACTTGCCTCCTTTCCGAATATGTCGTGTCGTTGTCTTCTTACTACGAGAATTCTCGCCCGGGCTGTCTATGTCAAACGCGTTTGCTTTCTCATCCGTTTGATGCGATTTCACCGTGATGCAGCAGCAGGGGAAACAGGCCACTAAATCAAAACAGACCGATTTCAGATTCTCCGCGTTGAGCTCGTACCGCACGTGCTGGCCGTCGCGGTTGCGACGCACCAGCCCGGCAGTGGCCAGCGCCTGAAGGTGCCTGGTGATGGTCGGCTGCGACAGATTGAAAAACTGCACGATCTCACCGACCGTCCTCGGCTGGTTCTCGAGCATCAACAGAATCTTGAGCCGGGTGCTGTCCGCCATGGCCCGAAAGGCCTGCGGTAGCTTGTTGTCGTGTTCACTCTTCTTCATAGTTCTATATACATATACGCATATATGCATAAGTTGATCCGAAAAATCAAGGGCAAGAGTCGAGAAAAATCCCGCCCCTCGTTTATATAATTGTGCGATATAATCTTACGTCCCCCGTAAGTCAGGCTCCGACAAGGTCTTGGCACGGTAAGAGCCTGACGCTTTCCTTACAGCTTAGCCGTCGCCCTGAGCGGAGTCGAAGGGTGACAGAAGACGTTGTAGGTCAGGCTCCGCCTAGGTCTTCGCCAAGCAAGAGCCTGACATTTTCCTTGATTGGACCGCCTCCACGTAGGTCGGCGTTTCACGCGTCGGATGAATTTCTGATCATTCGTTTATTACCGGCGCCAGTATTGTACGCCGTACTGCCAATAGAAATCGACCAAGCGTGAAACCCGACATTGATTAGACGGCGAGCCCGAATATGTCGGGTTTCTCACTGGTGTTCATATGAACGTTAGATGGGTGGCAGGCGCGAGGGAAGTGTGCCATGTCAATTTGTATGTCTGGCGACCGTTCGAAACGCCGACCTACGACGGGCTGGACGTCTGGAACCCAGCGCGTCAGGTTCCTGCTGCCATGAAGCTACGCCGGAACCTGACCTACGAAAACAACCGTGGTCGCCGCGTTTCGACCCGTGTGCCCCCTGAGGTTCGAGTCGAAATTCACACGACTCGCGTCACGACATAAATGAAGATCACGCCGAGTATGGTCATGGCCACGGTCATTTTTGACGGGTGGCCGGCATGAGCCTGCGGCAGAATGTCGCTGGCGCCAATGTAAAGGAGAAATCCGGCAAAGAACCCAAGATACAACAGGAGTGAATAGTCCGAAAGGACGAACAGCCGGGTCGACAACGCGCCTACCACGGGTGCCACGGCATCGGCTGCCAGCAATACAATCGCCCGCTTGGTCGTGTTGCGGTTGACGAGCATGAGGGCAACGGTATTGAGACCGTCCGAGAAATCGTGCGCGATCACCGCAATCGCCACCGCCACCCCGATTTGAGAATTGACCTTGAACGCCAGCCCGATTCCCATGCCGTCAAGAAAGCTGTGCCCGGTCATCGCCAGCGCCGAGTACAGCCCCACGAGCTGATGGCTGTGGACGGCGTACTCTTCTTCGTGTGCGTGGTGGATCAGTGTTACTTTCTCAATAATGTGAAAGAAGAGGAAGCCGACCACCAGGGCGACCATGGCGGCACTGATCGGCAGGTTGGCCTCGGCGCTCAGTTGGAAAGTCTCGGGGAGTATATCGAACGCTACGACCGCCAGAAGCACACCGGCCGTGAACCCCAGGACTCGATGCAGGCGGTCCTTGTAGTACAGGGCAAACAAACCGCCCAGCGACGTGGAAAAGAATGTAGCTATTGCAAAAAAGATCGGCATCAGTTTTCAGGTCTCACTCAAGCGCCGGCGCTTCCCATGGCTGCCACGATCTTACGTTTTGACGATCAGCCTGTCAAGGATCGAATGACGGTTCCGGCCGAGTCTGGCGGCCAGCCGCTATTTTGTAAGTCTCGCCTCCTTACAAAATCACCAGCAATTCGATGTATATCGCCACCCCGCTCCCTTAGATGAACGGACACATCTGTCACGATCCGTTTCGGATCGTCGGCCTGAGCGGAGTCGAAGGCCGAAAGAGAGGAACTATGCCACATCTCAAAATGACAAAACGAACCCATTTCTCGTTGTAGCACAACGACTGCGTACGGAGCGACACACCATCTTTACGCGCGAAGCGTATCCAGTCCAGACAACGTCTGGCCCATTTCCCCACATGTTATTACACGGCAACGGAATGGATCGGGCGAGCAAACTACCCCGCAAAATACCCGAACCCGGCGAAGAACAGGGCGGAGCCGATCGCCAGGTAGATCGCAGCGAGGTACTCGCGTGGAATAGGAGAGAATCGAAGCACAATCCCGAGCGCAATCATGGAGATAATGATCAGATACGACTGCATCGCCTGGAACGCAAACACGCAGATCTTCTCTTTTTGCGGTGAGAGTTCTTTGATGCGCCGGATATTCCGCCTCACGAGTCTGGAAAATATGAATCGTGCTTTGATCCATCCGATGGCGAGTGCGGCGATCGTCAATGGAATCACGTAATGCGGTGACTGCGCAAACCAGCCGATAGCCCGTGCGCACAAAAACAAACCCACCATCACCCAGACGACTCCGGCGGTGGTGGTCATGGTTTTTCGAGAGACGGCCGGTTCAGGAATTCGGATGGACATTCTGCAATCGCTTGTGCGTTGTCATTTGCGCACATAAGGTGCGGCGGAACTCGCTGGAAGTCAACAAGTAACGAGATGTTTGTATCTCGGGCAAAGAAAGCCCAAACCCAAAACGTAGCCTATATGTCCAAAAAGGCATTGCTGTGCCATCGCACGGATGAAGGTTGGTGACAACCAGTAACGAAAGGAGATCGTATGGTTACAGTAATCTTTCGCCGGAAACGGTTCTTCCGATGGTGGCCGCTCGTCGTCATCGCGGCAGTGCTGTTTACCTTCTGCCTGGTCGCCGGGCGCGTCAGTGCTCAGGAATCCGGACAGCACATGATGAAGCATCAGACGTCAGGAATGAAGCATTCATCGTCGAAAATGATGAGTGAGAATTCCAAACTCAGTTATGAGGAGCTTCGCTCATGGGTCGGCCGGTGGGAAGGAACGGCCGGACCGGACGGCAAAGAAACACCAGTTGAGTTGGTATGGACGCCGGCTGTCAGCGGTGAATGGCTCGAAGGGCATCTTCGGGTCTGGGGCGACAAGAGCAAGAAGACCGAAACCATGAATGCCCTGATGTTCGTCCACCCGACCGGCGTTGCCGGCCAGTATAAACTCGATGCGGTCGACAATAGAGGCGACGTCGAGACCGGCAAAGCGACCGTGAACGGGACATCAATGGAATGGTCGTGGGATTTCGACAACGGCAGTCACGAGACTCTGACGACCAATTACCCGTTCAACGGGAAAGTGACCTATACCGGATCGATGAACGAGAAGGGCAGCCAGACGCCGGAGGAAATCCGGTACATCCTGAGCAAGAAATAGTCCTTCGGGGATCGGTCTGACAAAAAATTAGGGCGTCCTGCAAAATTCACGTGAAACGGGCCCGTCCGCGCGCAGAGACTCTTCAGGGCGCCCTTCAAATTTCTTCTTGCGGGAGACATTTAAGCGCGCGATTGTCGCAAGTGCGCGATGAGCAGATCACGGACCTTGCGAAGGGCGATGCCGCGGTGGCTGACTTGGTTTTTTTCTTCGAGCGACATCTGGGAGAATCGTTTGCCAAGCGGGGGATAGTAGAAGACCGGATCGTAGCCGAATCCGCCGGTGCCCTCAACCGTATCGGCGATGAATCCTTCGGAAACACCTTCAACAGTCTCAACCTTTCCTTCCGGCCAGGCGACCGCCATCACACAGCGAAAACGCGCAGTGCGCTTATCATGAGGGATACCGGCCAGCTTCACGAGGAGCTTGGTGTAGTTGTCTTTGTAGGTGACGTTTTCGCCGGCATAGCGCGAGGAATAGACTCCCGGCGCGCCGTCGAGTGCGTCGACCTCGAGGCCGGTGTCATCGGCGAGAGCTGGGAGATCGGTGAAATTGGCGATAGCGCGAGCTTTGAGGATGGCGTTTTCGGCGAGTGTGGTGCCGGTCTCTTCGGGATCGGGGAATTCGAGGTAATCGTCGGCGGTGAGAATAGTAACCGGCAGATCTTCGAGGACCTGCCGGATTTCGCGGATTTTATCGCGATTGTTGGTGGCTAAAACGAGCTGCATGATGGTCGATTACGATATCAATGCGAGGGGTAAAACGACGAGCTTTGTGCCTGAGCGGAATGCCCGGACGAAAGTCGCGGCTTCTCCTATGCCATTTCCTCCACCGAACGAATCGGAAAACCTCGGGTTATCTTTTCTTCTTAGCCGGGGCTTTCTTGGCGACTTTCTTCGTAGTTTTCTTACCAGTTGCTTTCTTTGCCTTGCTTCCGCACGGGCTCATTGTCTACCTCCTTAGTAGGTCGGTTAGTGGTGTGTTGCTAAACGCCGAAGACAACCGTTTTCCCATCTTCGACGAATTTTCTTAGTATCGGCTTATGTCTATCCTCGTTATCTGGTCCACCATCTCGCCTAAAAAGCGGGTCGCCACCTGCGAGAACTTCTCCGGGACATCGCTGACAAAGAACTTATGTTCGCCGCCGGCAAATCGCTTATCCGTCTTCTCGCCGTTCAACAGACCGGCTTCGGTCAACTGGTGCATAGCCACGCGGGCAGTCTCTTCGCCGCTGTCGATCAACGTGACGTCGTCACCCATCACGTCCGCTATCACGTGCTTGAGGAGCGGGTAATGCGTGCAGCCGAGCACGAGCGTGTCGACCTCGACATCCTGCATCGTCTTCAAATAATCGCGGGCGATAAGATACGTCGCCTCTTTGTTAATATAACCTTCTTCTGCCAAAGGCACAAACAAAGGACACGCCAGCGAGAACACTTTCATCTTTGGATCCATGTCGTGGACAGTACGAGCGTACGCGTTCGAGCTTACGGTTGCCACCGTTCCGATGACGCCGATCCTTCCGCTGGTGGTTCGTTCGACTGCCGCACGTGCGCCGGGTTCGATCACACCGACCATGGTGACGGGATGATCTTTACTTACCTCGTCAAGCGCCACCGACGATGCCGTATTGCAGGCGCAGATGATGAACTTGACTCTTTGCTCCATCAGGAACGCCACATCCTGGCGGGTGAACTGCGTGATGATCTCTTTGGAACGTCCGCCGTACGGCGACCGACCGACATCGCCAAAATAAACGACATCCTCGTCGGGAAGCAGTTTGAATACTTCACGGGCGACCGTCAGGCCACCGACGCCGGAATCAAAAACGCCTATCGGGGTATCCATGCGGTCGTCTTTTCACTAATGACTTTCATATTTGGCCTTAAACCGCTTGATGGCGGCGTAGAGCGCTTCGGCCACCTCCTGCTGAAAGGCGCTCTGTTTCAGAAGTTTCTCTTCGGAGCTATTGGTAATAAACGCAGTTTCAACCAATACGGAAGGTGTAAATACTTTATTGAGCACGAAAAATCCAGCCTGATCCACGCCGCGAGCGGGAATCTCCAGCGACTTGTGAAACTCGTGGTCGACCATGATGGCAAGGTCGTGCGACTCGGACTGGAATTCCGTCATGAGCATTTCGTTCAATATACCTACGACAGGATTGTCCGGCGATGGTCCGCTGGTCGTGTCTTCTTCCGTTGTACCAGCGACCTCACGAAGGAAATAACTGTTTTCGAGCTGCTCGACTGCCCGGGCCGAGTCGTTCTTGGCCGGGGCGAGGAAGAAGACGTTCCACCCTCGGACGCGCTTCGACGGATTGGCATTGGCGTGTATGGATATGAACAGGTCGGCGCCCGCTTTATTGGCAATGTCGGCCCGTTCCTGCAGCGTCATGGTCTTGTCGCTGTTGCGGGTCATGACGACCTTGAGCAGTTTGTCTTTGCGAATGAGGTCCGCCAGGTCGCGGGCGATGGCCAGCGTGACATCTTTCTCGCGCGTGCCGTTTCTTCCGATGGCGCCGTAGTCCTGGCCGCCGTGGCCGGCATCGATGGCGACCACGTCGATCTTACTATCGGAGTGTTTGGGCGGAGTAGAGTCGGTCGAGTCGATCGTGAATCCGGCGTCGGCCAGAGATATCTGGATACGGGGTGGATCATTGGCGAGCTTGTGGCGCCAGTTGGAAACATCGCGCCTGAATTGGAGCGAGACCTGGCCGACGCCCGCATCCTGGTGAAGCTTGATGTCAAACAGGTATCGCAAGTCCTTCCGCGATTCCAGCTTTGCAATGTTCAATTTGGCATCGCGGATCGAAATATTGATCCAGTTTCCTTCAGACAGAAAGGCGTCGTATGACAGCGGTTGCGTCAACATGAGCTCGACAAGCAGACCGTTGGCTTTGGGCGAAAATGAAAGATCGGTGACGTTGAAGCGGTCCGACTCGATTTTCAGGACAGCGCTTTTGTCCTCCCAGATCGCCCGTTGCGCCGAAACACGATCATAGAAGGGAACGAAGGTCACGGCGGGCACAAACAGCTGGCCGTCCCGGTAAACAGCGGGATAGGTGAAATTGAAAGTGGAATCGTTAAGCATGAAGAATGGTGAGCCGATGAGAAAATCGAATCGAAACCCCTTGTCTATGTAGCTTACCGTATGGCCGAGGATTACCCAGTCCAGTGAGCCGCCGACTATGTTGGAGAGTTCAGAAAGGGAGAGGTATGTCACTCCGTTAGAATTGAAGGATGAGACCTCGTCGGCGCTTCCATCTACTTTCACTGCGATTTTGCTACCTGCTGACTCGACCGAGGATGCGACAAGAATGAGCGACAAAATAAGGGTGACAATTTTCAGGCAACGCGTGCAATGCATATCTATTTTGCTTCCCGTCGCGTGGCGCGGCTGATACGCCGTTTGGCCTCGGCTTCAGCGATCGCCTGGCGCTTATCGTATTTCTTACGACCGATACCGACTCCAAGTTCGATCTTAGCGTGCTTTCCTTTGAAATACACGGCCAACGGGATAAGCGCCATCCCCCGTTGCTCTACGCGGATGAACAACTTCCGAATTTCCTTCCGGTGTAATAGCAGTCGCCTCGGACGTAGTGGATCGACATGCTCGCGAGTCGCCATCTTGTAGGGAGTAATCTGCATGTGCTTGACTATGACGTCTCCGTTTTCGACGACGGCATAGGCTTCAGCCAAACTAATCTTTCCTTCGCGGATAGACTTGACCTCGCTGCCCATGAGCTCGATACCAGCTTCAATGGTATCGGTTATCTCATAGTCGTGTCGGGCCCGGCGGTTTCGCGCAATTATCTTGATGTCGCCATCCGGCTTGTCCATGCGGGCAAGAATAGGCGATTGCTGCAATAACTGCAATCAAAAAGGGTCTGCGGCCGAGACGTTCAAGTAGCGAAGAAATCCAGGGTTGAATAGTAATGTTTGGACTCGAATGGCCGACAATGGGGAATATCGGGAGTGGATCAAGTCGAACGAAAGAGAGATGTCCCCGGGCAGGTCCGAACATGAATATTCAAACAAGCAAGAAGGCGATCACTATACTAGTCGTCGATGACGAAGACGCTATAACGGGATTAATGTCGGCCATTCTTACCAAAGAGGGATATACCGTTCATATCGCCGGCAACGGCGTTGACGGGGTGGCGTCGGCATCCCAGTGCAAGCCGGATATCATCTTCATGGATATCACGATGCCGGACATGGACGGTTACCAGGCCACCAGTCAAATCAAGCAGAATCCGGCCCTTAAGGATATCCCTATAATTTTCTTGTCGGGTAAGTCGGCCAGCGAGGATGGTGGACGGTCATTTGCCACCGGAGGCTTGACCTACATGCGGAAGCCGTTTACCAGCCAGCAACTCAGGGATATGGTGACCCTGACGCTGATGTCGATCGGAAAGTGAAAATACGCTCAATCTTTGAGCCCTTCTGACCGATACATACTACAGGAGCTCACTCGACCGATTTGAGTTCCGGGTAATGAGTAGATACATGTCGCAGAAGATAAAGATTCAGACCGCCAAAGTACTGGTCGTCGACGACGAACCGGAAATCACCGATATCATCCAGACCTTTCTCACCGAAGCCGGCTACGCCGTGACGGTCGAGAATTCAGCCCGCGAGGCGGTTACCAAGGCGCGCCAGGTACGCCCGGCGGTCGTCATACTCGATATCATGATGCCGGAGCGGGACGGCTACCAGATCTGTCAGGAGATGAAACAGGATCCGGAGCTTGCGAATGTCCCGGTGATTTTCCTGACGGGTAAAGACCGCAACGACGATATGGGGCGGTCGTTCAAGTCGGGCGGCGACATGTTTATAAAAAAACCGTTCTCCTGTGAACGGCTCCTGGAAATCGTCAACATCGTCGTGATGTCGACCTCGCGGCTATAGTCCGGTCGTCGATTCCTAACCTCTCCCGTCATTTGATAAGCTTCTCGAAGGCGGTTTCGTCGATTACTTCGACGCCGAGTTTCCGCGCCTTTTCCAGTTTGGAACCAGGGTCGGCTCCGCAAAGCAGATAGTCAGTCTGTTTGGAGACTGAACCTGAGACTTTGCCGCCGTTCTGCTCGACCAGCTTCTTGAAGTGGTCCCGCGGTCGTGATAACGTACCGGTTATGACAAAGGTCTTGCCGACAAGATTGCCTCCTTTTCCTGCGACATGATATGCAGGGAAGAGGACGCCGCCTTTCTTCATCTTCGCCACCATCTCCCGGTTTCGGGGGGAGCGGAAGAACTCCGTTACCGTTCCGGCGATCACCGGGCCAATCCCCTCAACCTGCTGTAGCTCCTCTTCGGAAGCCCTCTCCACCCGGGAAAGTTCGCCAAAATGGGAGGCAAGAACCTTGGCCGCAGCCTCGCCAACGCCGAATATGCCGAAGGCATAGATAATTCGAGGCAGGTCCGCCCTTCGAGAGCGGTCAATAGCGGCGAGCAAATTGTCAGCTTTTTTTTCGCCCATCAAATCGAGCTGGAGGAGCTGATCCTTGGTAAGGTAGAACACGTCCGCGGGGTCTGCGACAAGCCGATTCGATATCAGTTGCTTAGCCAACTTGTCTCCGAGTCCTTCGATGTCAAGTCCGCCTTTGGAAGCAAAATGAATCAGATGACCTTCGAGCTGCGCCGGGCAGGCCAAATTCGAGCACCGATGAGCGGCTTCGCCTTCAGGGCGCGAGATCGGTCCGCCACAAGAAGGGCAGGCTGATGGGTAGACGACCTTTCGAGCACCTCTGGGTCGTTTATCGCCGATAACTTCAACTACCTCGGGGATAACATCACCTGCGCGGCGGACGATTACAGTGTCGCCGATGCGAAGGTCAAGTCGGTTCAATTCGTCTTCGTTATGCAGAGACGCGTTGGAGACATTTACGCCGCCCACGTGTACCGACTTCAGTTTTGCGACAGGTGTGACGACGCCGGTTCGACCGACGGAAAACTCGACGTCAATAAGCTGAGTCTCCGCAGTCTCGGCGGTGAATTTCCACGCCACCGCCCACCGAGGGGCGCGCGATATTTGACCAAGCGACATCTGGTCGGAGAAGCTGTTGACCTTAATCACCATCCCATCGATGTCATAGTCCAGGCCCGGACGAATAACGCCGAGATCCTGGAATCGCCGCTCGACCTGTGACGCGCCTTTGGCCTGAGTGAGAAGATCGTTGATTTGGAAGCCTTGTGACCGGAGGAACATCATTGTGGCGTGCTGGGTCTCAAGGTTCGGGAGGTCGGTGGCGGAAATACCATATGCGTAGAAAATGAGCGGTCGAGATGCGGTGATTTTGGGATCGAGTTGTCGAAGCGATCCGGCGGCGCCGTTGCGCGTGTTGGCAAGGGGGGCAAGGTTGTCCGCCACAAGGCGCTGGTTCAGCTTCTCGAACGCAGAACGCTTCATGATGACTTCGCCGCGCACTTCAAGAAGCGGGTATTTCTTTGAGGCGTCGGCGGAGAGTCGAAGAGGGATATTTCTGACCGTCCTTAGGTTCGGAGTGATATTCTCTCCCGTGGCGCCGTCGCCGCGAGTTGAGCCGAGCACGAACAGCCCGTCACGGTAAACAAGTTCGACGGCAAGACCGTCGAGTTTTGGTTCTGTTACATAGTCAATTTCGCCGCTGACGCCCAAGCCCTCGTGGACCCGGCGATCAAACTCGGCAAACTCCTCCGTCGATATCACTTTCTGGAGAGAGAGCATCTGAACACGATGGGGTACCGCCTCAAACTTTTTTGACGGAGTTGCGCCTACCCGCTGGCTCGGAGAGTCAAGAGTCACAAGGTCGGGATGG
>DATKJY010000071.1:0-7449 GCA_035543175.1 Candidatus Acidiferrum sp. | reverse complement strand
CAAGGAAGGACAGGCGATGATCGGATATATCGTCGACAAGTATGGCGAATCCAAGCTCGGCGAGATTCTCCAGAAGGGGAAAATCCATCTGACCATGGACAAGACGATGAAGGCGGCGCTGGGCGTCAACGAAGAGGACTTCTATGACGGTTTCTCCAAAGAGATGAAGCGTCGCTACTGGCCGGAAATCGCCAAGCGGAAAGAGGCCAGCGAAATCGCCAAGCAGCTTACCAAAGCTCCCAAAGACGGATCCTATTTCAATGAGCAGCCGGTCTTCTCGCCCGAAGGTGACCGTATCGCCATGTTCTCGGATATTCACGACTACACCGAGATCCTGATGATCTCGGCGGTGGATGGCCGTATCCTGGATCGCCTGGTCAAGGCAGAGCGTTCCGGCGACATGGAGTCGCTGCATTCATACGTGTCGGGTATGACATTTTCACCGAGCGGGCGGAGCCTCGCTTTTGTCGCCAAATCCAAGGGAAACGACGCCATCTTCCTGCTCGATATCGCCAGGAAGAAAGTCTATAAGAAGAAGCGGATGGACTTCTACAACGTCCAGTCCCCGGCGTGGTCGCCCGACAGCACGAAAATTGCGTTCTGCGCGGTGGACGCCAACAAACGGGATCTTTTCGTCTACGATATAGTCACCGACCAGGTCAAGCAGGTTACGGATGACCGTTTCGACGACCTTGACCCCAGCTGGATGCCCAACTCAAGCGCCCTTGTCTTCTGCTCGGATCGACCCCACCCCGGAGCACCGGCGATGGATCACCTTGGACAACCATACAAAGGCCCGGAACCTGACCGGCCGGGTGATTTCGCGTACGGCGACTACAACCTGTTCACTGTCGATATCAACACCCAGAGGGTGACGCCGCTCGATGTCGGACCCGGAGCCAACACCAACCCGGCAGTTTCACCGGACGGCAAGAAGGTCGCTTACATTTCCAACCGCAACGGTATCGACAACATCTACATCGCGTACCTCGACTCGGCCCGGAATTATGCCGTCACCGACATGCTCACCGGCGTCCGCTCCGTGTCCTGGTCGCCGGATGGCCAACGACTGGCGTTTTCGGCGTTTTATCAGGGGGCGTTCGATGTGTTTGTTCAGAAAGATCTGGCCCCGGTTGGCGACAACGGCGTGCTCAAGCCGACCGACTATGTGCTCGGCAAGTATGGGGTGATAAAGGAAGGCCAGCCTCCAGTGGCGTCGGTTTCCAAAACTCCGACCACGCACGCGGCCGCTGCCGATACCTCCAAATTTCCGACCGCCGTCAAAGTCGGGACCACGCCGCCTGTAGCTTCTGTAGCCGATACAAGTAAATCCAACGCTCCGGCGAAACCGAAAGATACCACGCTTGCGCTGAAGACCGACACGAGTAAGGCTGTCATTGCGAACAAGGATACCACGACTATAGCAGCGGTGACTGACACCACTAAACCCTCGGCCGCCCGACCGCCCTCGGATACGACGGCCAGAAAAGACTCGGTCGTCACCAAGACCGGTATTTATGGCGACGAGTACGTGCATGTCAGTCAGCCCCGGAAAAAAGATGCCCTTGATTCGCTCATGACGGACATCAAGTCCGACACGAGCACGGCGGCGAGGACACCGCGACCGGAGCCGCCTTCATTCGATTCCATCCCGGGGCAATTGCCGAGCGGCGAATATGCCATCCACAAATACCATATCCAGTTCACGCCGGATTTTGTGGGCGGCGGATTCAATTACGACACCTTCTTCGGCCTGCAGGGGCAATCCTATTTTGTCTTCTCGGATTATCTGGGGAATCATCAGATCTACGTCGCCACCGATCTGGTCAATACAATCGATCAATCCAACGTGCAAGCGTACTACTTCAATTACACCAGTCGCATCAACTGGGGCGCCGGACTCTTTCACACCAAATACTATTACGTCGACACGAACGACCACTTGTTCTCAGATCGCTTCTACGGTTTCCAGTTCATGCTGAGCCGGCCGTCTTCGATGTTCAACCGGATCGAATTGATCGGCGCTCAGTATTTCATCGATCGCCGCTATTATGATATTACCGATACCCGTCCCAATCGGAGCTCCAAGGTCACCACCTTCACGCTATCGTATGTGACCGACAACGTCCTGTGGGGGCTCACCGGGCCGGTGAACGGCAAGAGAGCCAAGGTGTCGCTGGGCGCCGGGATCAATTTATTCGACGCCAAGGACATTCAGTTTTATTCGAGCGAATTCGATTATCGCAACTACTGGCATATTGGACGCGGCTTTTCGGCGGCCATCCGCTTCGCCGGCGGCGCGTCGTTCGGACCCACACCGAAACAATATTTCCTCGGCGGCACGACCAACTGGATCGGCTCGCGCACGCTCGATGTCAGCGTGTACGAAGTTGAAAATCTGTATTTTGCCGACGTGGTCACGCCTCTGCGTGGCATACCCGTGTACGGAATGGCCGGCGACCGGTTCGGCCTCATGAATATGGAATTCCGGTTCCCGCTCATCCAGGTGCTGGCGCTTCGCTTTCCGCTTCCCATCGCGCTCGGCAACGTGCAGGGCGCACTCTTTAGCGATATAGGTTCCGCCTGGTACGGCGGGCGTTTCAAGGGCGGGACGAGTCAGGACGGATCCAGCCACCTGCAGGATATCAAGACGGGATTCGGCTACGGCATGCGGGCCAATATGTTCGGTATCGTTCTGTTGCGATTCGATCAGGCCTGGTCGACCGATTTCGCCCACATCTCCGCGCACCCGACCTATTATTTCTCGTTCGGCGCGGATTTCTGACCAAACAAAAACGCGGCCGGCATCCTGCCGACCGCGTTCATTGTGAATATTCCCTGCTTACCTTTTGTGGACCGAGCAGAGTCTGCTCTTGCCGTCGGTGTAGCGCTTGCAGGCCTTGCCGCTTTTGGTCTTCGCGGCGCAACGCATCCGCTTCGCGGCGCGCGCTACTTTCTTGTGTCCCTTTTTTGCCTTCTTGGCTTTGCGCATTGAACATCCTCCGTATAATGCGTTCGCGCTAATCTCACCCGGTGTAAAAACCATGTCAACAAAAAAAGTACGGTTTTACACGGACGCATCGATCACGTTCAGCGACCTTTCGGACGACGCCGCTCGGTTTTCTTTTTGGACGTTTTCTTCCTGTTGTTATTGCCGTTCTTCTCGTCGCGACCAAAATGTTCGAGCGCAATCGCCATCTCTCTGAGTTTCGCATCCGCCCGCGCCATCACTGATCCGGGCGTAAACGAACCGTCGGACATTCGCACGCCACCCGGCTTGCCGGTGAGAATGGATATTCCCTCACCGATCGTCGCTACCGGATAGATGTGAAACGTCCCTGCTTCAATCGCCGCCTGTACGTCCGGTCGAAGCATCAGGTCCTGCACGTTCTGTTGCGGAATGATGACACCCTGATCGCCGGTCAAACCACGGCTCGAGCAGACATCGAAAAATCCTTCGATCTTCTCGTTGACGCCGCCAATTGGCTGAATCTCTCCCTTCTGATTCACCGAACCGGTGACGGCTATCCCCTGCTTGATGGGAAGGCCGGTCAGGGATGAGAGAATGCCGTAAATCTCGGTCGACGATGCCGAGTCGCCGTCAACCCCGCTGTAGGACTGCTCGAACGATATCGATGCCGACATGGCCAGCGGCTTGTCCTGCGCGAACATCTGGCGAAGGTATCCGCTCAGCACGAGCACCCCTTTGTCATGCACCGGTCCCGACAGATCTGCCTCGCGTTCAATATTGATAACGCCGGACTTACCCAGCGATGTACTCACGGTGATACGACTGGGACGTCCGAACTGATACTCACCGAGGTCATATACCGATAATCCATTGATCTGACCCACAGCCTCGCCGGTGGTGGACACCATCAGCGTTTCGGTGTCAAATAGCTCTTGGATTTTTTCTTCGACCAGGTTGACGCGGCGGCGTTTCCCCACGATAGCGCAGTGGACATCGTCGCACGTGACAATTTCTGACTTGCGTTCGGCGGCGCAAAAGCCGGCTTCGCGGATGATATCGGCAATCGAGGTGAAGCGGACAGTCAGTTTGTCGCGATGTCCGGAAAGTCGTCGCCCGTACTCAGTAGCTGCCTGCATGCCGGAAAGATCGAACGGCAGGAGATGTTCTTCATCGATGATGCGGCGGATGAATCGATAATAATCGGAAATGTTGTCCGGTGTGAGCGGCATGACGCTGTCGAATTCCGCCTTGATCTTGAATATCTTTTTGAAATCCTCATCCAGCCGCCAGAGCATGTTGTACAGATAGGTCTCGCCGATGAGAACGACCTTGACATTCAGCGGGATCGGCTCGGGCTTGATGCCGGACCCGGCCATCATGTAAAACGGATCGTAGGCAGTGATTTCGACCTCGCCGTTACGCAGGGCTCGCTTGAGGGGCCACCAGACGCCCGGCTCACTCAAGAGGTCCAGGGCGTTGATGACCAGAAAGCCGCCATCCGCCTTGAGCAAGGAACCGGAATAGATGCGCGTGAAATCGGTCCGCCAGTAGCCGTACCGGTCGACCACCCGTTCCAGCGAACCGAACAGGTTTTTGTACGAAGGAGACTTCTCGATAACAATCGGCACGCGCTCGGTTTCGGAATTATCCAGAACCAGGTTCACTGAAAACTCCTCGAATGGCTCGCGCTTCCGAAACGCCGGCGCCTCTTCTTCCCCCCGTCGCGGCTGAGCTTCGTGATAGCGGTCGAGATCGGATGACAGCGTCTCCTGCGCCTCATCGAGATACCGAAGCACCGCCTCGTCAGGATACCGTTTCTTGAGCAGATTCACTTTGTCCGCCACCAGCGGAGCCACCATCGAGTAATTCAATTTCTCAATGGCGTCGTCGAGCTTGGTATTGAGCTTTTTCGATTCGATCGTGGTAACGTCGAACTCGCGCCGCAGACTGTCCCATTGTCGGCGAAGCTCCTCAAGCTGAGCCAGGGCGAATTTCCCTTCCTTCGACAGATGCTCCAGTTTTTCCAGCGACGCCGGCTCGTTATCGATAAGCGGCTGGATCTCGTTGCGCACGCCCATGCCGGACTGAATCTGCACCATGACGAACCCCGCCTCCGTAAGCTTATCCTCGAATACGCCGATCAGCTCCTTCTGGCGGTTCTCGTATTCGCGCACGATCCGACTGTGACGATCTTTGTAATCCTCGGATAGAAAGATTTTGGGAATCACCTTGCGCAGCGAGCTGATCAGATAGGCCATATCCTTCTTGAACCGCTTGCCGTCGCCGGCCTTGAATGTCAGGACACGCGGGCTATCCTCGTTCTTGAAGTTATTCACATAGCAGATGTCGCGAAGGTTCGGTTCGTGGTGATCGAGTTGCTCGAGCAAGTGCTTGATGGTAGTCGTACGACCGGTGCCGCTGAGGCCCGTGACGAAGACGTTATATCCTTTGGTTCGTACGTGAAGCCCCAGCTTGATCGCTTCAATTGCCCGACCCTGTCCGATGATTTCGCGACAGGGTTCGAGATCGCGCGACGTTTTCACATTGGCCGGCGCATACGTGATTCGATAATCTATGTCTTTAAAACTGAGTTCGTGAGGAAGGGTCGGTTTGGGCTGTCTCTGAGCAGGCATCGTGTCATCCTCCGTGGGTATGGTACTTCACTTCGGCCAATATAAAAACGCCCGGAGACCCAAACAAGATTTCAAAAAATAGGCCGGTCCGGTGTCCCGGTCGGCCGGGGAACCTAAATTAAAGTGGATAGTGTAAGCTATATTACCCCGGTTGCCCCAGTTCGTAAGCCTATGTCGGATAAAGTAAGATGCCGCTTGCGACCAACCGATTAGAATTGCTGAATTAATACGCCAAAAATGACTGCCACATTGGCAGTAACATCGAACATGGTCCGAAAGGAATACTTGAGCTGGTCAAAAAAAACTGTTGAAAAGTGACGTTCAGTAAGCTGTTTCGGGCCATGACATTAACCGAATCGAGTCGCGTAACTCATTGCTGCATATATAATTTACATTTCTTGACAGAGGTTTTGTTGACGGGTATATATTGCGCCGTGTTGCTTTTTTAGCATTGCGCATTGAATTGGCGGTATCGTCTAGTGGTTTAGGACAGGTGGTTCTCAGCCATCAAACCGGGGTTCGACTCCCCGTACCGCTAAAGTTCAACGTCGGCAGTTATTCCCTGGCTGCCGACGTCTTTTTTTTCTGAAGATGATCCCGGCGATAGAATTCGACTGACACTCGGACCCTGTTTTCATTGGCAGAATAGCTATAAGAAATCGGGCGCCCTTGCGAGCGCCCGATGTGCTGGCACTGTTATTGCCGCTCTAAGAATTAGAAGTCGGCACGCAGCGTAAAGAAGTGATTATCGCTCAGGCCGACAGCGCGCGTGTCGCGCCACGAATATTCGAAACTGAGCTTGGAACTACCCAGAGGAACCGTCAGTCCTGCGCCGAGCGTCGCGCCAAACATGAAGTTATCCTGCGTGGACGTGACATACCCGGCGCGCAGGAAATAGCGCTGATCGAAAGAATATTCAGCGCCAAACTGCTGCATGTCCTCCGAGAAGTTGTTGGACCGGTAGTTGCCGGCCAGGGTCACCAGGTTGGATCCCCTATTGTATAGATCATAGGCGACACCCATGGAGACGTAGCCGGGGAGTTCAAAATCGGCGGCGTGTGACGCCACCGGTCCCGAGACTCCCTCGATCGCCTGGTCAAATCCCTCGCCGGAGAAGGTCATGTTCGGACCGTAGTTCTTGATCGCGATACCGAATCTGAATCCTTTCCACCGGGGATCGTAAATGACGCCCACGTCGAACGCGGCGCCGGTGGCCTTCACCTGGAAAATATTCTCGGTGACGAGCATGCCGGTCACGCCGAACTGCACGTTAGCCGTCAGGGTGCGGGCATATGTCAAGCCAATTACTGCCAGAGTCGGGCTGTAGACGTTCCCAGTGCCTTCAGAGAAGGCATCGGTCGTCTCTTCGATATTCCCGATGCTGACGATCTTGGCTGTGGCCGCCAGCGTGCCAAAGCCTTCGATAGCGGTCGCCACGCCGGCGAAGTTCACGTCGATACTCGCGAGATACGGCAGATGCATAAACATCGCCTCAGTCCCCTGCAGGCTGGCGAGACCGGCAGGATTCCAGAACACGGATTCAACGCCCTCGGTGTTAGCCGTAATCGCACCACCCATGGCGGTGCCGCGCGATCCAACCGGGATCAGCAGCTCCGTGGCGCCGGCGGTGCCGATGCGTGTGGAGCTTCCGGCGAAGGCCGTCGCAGAACCAATCGCCAGAAGGACCAGCATTATCAAAACAATTCTAAGTCTCATCGTTCATTTCCTTTCCGGCTTAGTAGTTCTTGATGGTCTCAGCCTGAATGAAGACTGCCATCTTGCCGACTTTGTGACCGAATCCCGGCGCATCCACGACATAAATGTAGATGCCCGAGGCCGGCGGGA
>DATKJY010000070.1:0-4923 GCA_035543175.1 Candidatus Acidiferrum sp. | reverse complement strand
CGCAGGATATATCTCGGATGACCAGTGATAGCGGTTCGAGGTCTTGCGCAACACATTCTGCCCGGCGAGATAGTCGAGAATCTGCCCCGATGACGCGTCGGTAGCCAGTTCATGCTCATCAAACGGCAGTTCAAACGTGGCGCACTTAAGATGACTCGTACGAATGATAAGGTTGTCCGGATCGATAATCCCAGCCTCCGGTGTGCGGTCGAAAATGTACTGCGGCTCGGCGCTCAGAAACTGGTTGATAGGCGTGGAATTGGCAATCAGCACGGTGAGCGAGACACCTGACCGTCGCCCGGCCCGCCCCGCCTGCTGCCACAGCGACGCCACCGTGCCCGGATATCCGACTATTATCGAAACATCGAGCGCCCCGATATCGACGCCGAGCTCCAAGGCGTTCGTCGACACGACACCGGTGATCGATCCATTGCGAAGCCCCGCCTCGATCTGGCGACGTTCATTCGGAAGATACCCGCCGCGATATCCGGCAACCGTGATTCCCTGTCCGAAATCTCCGGCCAGTTCACGCTGCAAGTATGTCAAGAGCACTTCGACATGAAGGCGATAGTGTGCGAACACGATAGTCTGAATTTTATTCCTTAGAAATGTCGCCGCGAGGCGCGCCGCCTCATTGATTGCCGACTTCCGAATTCCAAGCTGCTTGTTAATCACCGGCGGATTGTAGATGAGGAAATGCTTCTCGCCCGATGGCGCGCCGTTGTTGTCGATCAAAGTCGGCTGCCGCCCGATAATGCGCTTTGCCAGATCGTCTGGATTCGCAATAGTAGCCGAGCAACAAATAAAAATCGGATTCGAGCCATAGAAACTGCAAATCCGCCGTAGCCGTTTGATGACATTTGCCAGATGCGACCCGAACACGCCGCGGTACTGGTGGATTTCATCGATGACGACATATTTCAGATTCTCGAACAGCTTGATCCACTTAGTGTGGTGGGGAAGTATCCCCGCATGCAGCATGTCCGGATTGGTAACGACAATATGCCCCGCTGATCGAATCAACCTGCGCGCCGTCTGCGGCGTGTCGCCGTCGAATGTATACGTCTTGATGTCGACATCGAGCTTCTGAATTAGATCATACAATTCACTCAGCTGATCCTGCGAAAGCGCTTTGGTGGGGAAGAGGTACAGCGCGCGCGAGGCCGGGTCGCGAAGTATCTGATTGATGACCGGAATGTTGTAGCAGAGCGTCTTGCCTGATGCGGTCGGCGTGACCACTACCACATCGTCACCTGCCATGACCGCATCGATGGCATCGCGCTGATGCGAATAGAGTTTCGTTATTCCGCGATTGGTAAGGGTGGTAGTGAGACGACGGTCCAGGCCGTCGGGAAAGTCTGCATAGGTAGCCGGACGCGGCGGAAACGATTTCCAATGGGTAATGTTGCCAGAGATCGACTTGTCGTTACGAAGAAAGTCAATGATCTGTTCAATGGTCATTTACACCACGCTAGTCAGCTGCCGCCGACAGATATCGCAGAATTTATCGCTCTTGTTATCGATATCGAGCATGATCTGGCTGAAATAGTTCACGCATTTCGGATTCCGGCATTCGGTCAGGTCAAACAGATGCGCCAGTCGGTGCACCGCTTCTTTAAACAGGCGAGGATACACTTTCCCTTCGTCTTCCGGCAAGCCGTAGAACTCCTGCCGGATGCGATACAGCGACACAACCGCGGTCCCGGACAATCTGTCCACCCAACCCATCACGTAAGGCTCGTCCGGTAGATACAGGTCTTCTTCGCAGACGGCAATGACTTTCTCGCGACTATTTGCCTTGGTGCGCTCGATTTTGGCCAGAATCACCTGGGCGTAGAACTGGTTCCGGACGACATTGTACGCCTCCGATGGCATTTTCATCCCTTTGAGGATGTCCACGGAGCGATTGAACACGGGGCCGACCGCCGAAGCCAGACGGTTGACCAGCATGAAATCAACCTCGCCCATCGGGACGACCACAATCTTCGATTTCAGGAGAGACATTCCAATGCTTCCAATCGCCCTATTCCGCCGTGAAGAAGCGGGTCGGCGAGCCGGTAGGGGAGACCTTTACTTCAGCCTTCTTCGCGCATTTCGGACACCAGCCTACGAACGCGGTCCCGGCGGCGTTCAGGTAGATTCGGGAGTAGACTTTGCAGCACTGAAAATGAACGCCGATGAACGGCCGCTTCTGCCCGCTTTGCTTTTCCGGTGTATCCATAGTCAGAATATACGTATCTGACTCAAAAAATAAAGACCAAAGGCGTCATGCAGTAATCACGTTTGGATTGGGCATCTCAGTTGGTGGTCATTTCCCGAATAATCGCCACCGACGCCGATGAACCTAGCCGGGTTGCCCCTGCCGCCAACAACTTACGGCAGTCCTCGATAGTCCGTATCCCCCCCGATGCTTTTATTTCGATTTTGCCGTTTGCCACCGTGGCCAGCGTTTTCACTTGCTGGACGGTCGCTCCCCCGAAGAAGCCGGTACAGGTTTTGACGAACTGCGCCCCGCCGTTTATGACCGCCTTGGTAGCTTCGACCTGTTGCGCAGGTGTCAGTTTCCCAGCTTCGATAATCACCTTAAGCACAATGTCATCCGGAAGATTCCGCCGCACCTTTCGGATCTCAGCCTCCACCTCCAGAAATCGATCCGAGGCTAACCATCCGATATTAGTCACCATATCGATCTCATGTGCCCCGTCATATACGGCTTCCATCGCTTCGGCAACTTTGATATCGCTTCGACTGGCGCCCAGCGGAAAGCCGGAAACTGAGACTATATTTACGTCGGTGCCCTCAAGTTCTTCCGCCGCCTGCTTCACCCAGGCCGGATTTACGGCTACGGCATAGAAATTGAATTCTATCGCTTCCTTGCAAAGCTGGGTGATTGCTGTTTCGTCAACTTGCGGCTGAAGTGCCGCGTGGTCGATCCGACGGTGAAGGTCTTTTAGCATTTCGTTGGTCCAAACATCATTTGGGGTCAAGTACCGATTTCAAGAATGAGGTTCCCGCGAGTGCATCCCTAAGTCCAAAATACTCGGCTATCGTTGCGCCGACATCGGCGAACGTCTCCCGCGTGCCGAGATTTACGCCGCGCTTCATCTTCTTTCCGACCACGAGTAATGGCACGTACTCGCGAGTATGGTCAGTCGAGTTTTTGAGCGTCGGGTCACACCCATGGTCGGCGGTTATTATCAGCATGTCGTCTTCTCGAAGCGACGAAAGTATCGGGCCAAGCGCGGCGTCAAATGCTTCCAGCCCGCGCGCGAAACTAACCTCATCGTTTCTGTGCCCCCACAACATGTCGAAATCCACCAGATTCGAAAAAACCAAATCGTGAACGGTGTCGGTATTGATGGCATCAAGCAGCGCCCGGAGGACTTCATTGTTGTCGGCCGTCTTAATGGCTGTTGTGATTCCTCGTCCGGCAAACAGGTCGTATATTTTGCCGATAGAGAGCACTTCGCGCCCCTCTCTGAGCAATAAGTCCAGAACCGTGTCCGAGGTCGGCATACGGGAAAAATCCTTACGGTGGCTGGTGCGCGTGAAGTGCCCCGGCGTCCCGATAAACGGGCGAGCGATGACACGGCCGACATCGTACTCGCCCTTCAGAAGCTCGCGAGCGATATGACAGATCTCGTACAACCTCTCCACGCGGTATATCTCTTCGTGGGCCGCCAGCTGGAATACTGAATCTGCGGATGTATAGAGAATCAAAGCTTTGGTCTTCAAGTGCGCTTCGCCCAATCGCTCGATAATCTCCGTGCCCGATGCCGCGCAGTTGCCAATGGTCTTCACGCCGGCTCGTCGCTCAAATTCCTGCACCAGAGCGCCGGGAAATCCGTTTGGGAAAAGCGGAAACGGTTCGGGCAGTATGATCCCTGCAATTTCCCAGTGACCCGAAGTTGAGTCTTTGCCGGCTGATTTCTCCGCCATTTTACCAAACGACGCAACCGGTTCCGATGACGGCTGAATGCCGCGCATTGGCACGATATTCCCAAGCCCCAAATGCTGGCTGGTGGGCATATTGAGTCCGCCAACGGCCGCGGCGACATTCTGAATAGTGGCTGCGCCGACATCGCCATAATCCGCAGCGTCAGGCAGTTCGCCTACTCCGCAGGCGTCAAGAATAACTATGATGACACGCCGGTGAGGCATGGCGGAAAGGTACAGAGAGAAGGAGTCGTTTGTAAAGAGAAAGGAGAGACGGGGCTTCTTCGAGTCCCGTTCTAACGCCCGGTTGGGGTAACCACCTTGCGCTCCTTGAGCGTGTAGGTTGTCTCCGTTTCGGTCGAGATGGTCAGGTCCACCAGCTTACCTTCTTTGATGCGGTGCCGGATGCCGTTATTTACGAGGCGTTCTTTTTGGAGGACAATCTGCCCCTCGCGCGTGGCGAGGTACATTGTGCCGGAAGACTGGACACGGTCGACTCCGCCCCGCTTGGTAGAATCATCCGGACTGGGCCGGACAGGTATGATGAGATTGCCGGTGTACGTAATCACGGCACAGTCATACCCCTGCTCGTGTGCGAAGGCCGTAAGGGCAAAGTTGGTTGCAGCCGTCACCGTACCACTATCCAATTTGACATCGGTGGACTGCGACCAGGTGTCTCCAACCTTCACTTCCCGCGATGGGAATACCGGCGCCTCTTGCTGATAAAATTGCTCGATAAACCCCGCCGTGACGCTGTCAATTTTCGAGGCAAACTGCAAGTCGACTATCTTGCCGTTCGGCTTGATATACACGACCAATTTGCGCCCCTCGTGAACCGTGTCTATCTGGGTGCTGTCCTTTTCGTTGGGCATTGTCGAAGTCCAGTTATCCTCTTCGCCCACCTCAGCTGTCGAATCCGGAAGAACCCGCCTGCAAACCTGCAGGACCTGAGCGGAGGAGACCCCGGAATAGCTTTGCAGGATCTTG
>DATKJY010000069.1:0-5403 GCA_035543175.1 Candidatus Acidiferrum sp. | reverse complement strand
AAGGCCGGTCCGAGTCTGAGGATGTTTGTGACGGCTCGTTATACCTCGGTGGCACTTGAGGGAACATCGCTCAACTATTTGCCGATTACTCTTGGCGTGATCTTTTGAGATGACTCGGCTGCGCCACTTGATAACGCACCTGATGAAAACCCTGCATGAACTGCAGGGTTTTCGCCAGATGAGGCTCTCCATGATCAAACCGGCAATCGTTGCCATTGCACTCGCGTGTACTACTACCGTTGCCGAATCGGCGCCAGGCCAAAAGTCTCCTGCGGAAGGGAGGATTAGGTGGGGAGTTGCATTCGAGGGTTGCCGTTCGAAATTCGGCGGCAGTAATGCCGACTACCTTTCTCAAATCCCCGGCGTAACTACCGAAAATCACTCGGGCGTCGGCCTGGGATTCTTCTTAACGGCGAGGTTGTCAAACGCCTTCGGCGTGAAGACTGAACTCCAGATTGCGGAGCGCGGAGCGCAGTGGAATATCGACGGCGAATTCCTCATTGAAGACGCCACCTATCTGAAGATGAACTTCTTGCTTCGTTGTGGTCTGCAGAGTCCGGCAAAGATACGCCCCGGCATCTTCGTTGGACCCTCCGTCGCGCACGTCGTTAGCGCCGAGGAGCTTACGAACTCCGCGATCTCTTATTATCACTTTCAGGATGCCACCGAAGCTTATGCACCTTGGGAATTCAGCGCGGTAGTCGGCGCGTACGTGGAATTTGATCTCGGAATTACGGATCTTGGGTTGGAGACGCGTTACGATCACGGCTTCACACACATGTACAAGAGTGTCCCCGGCTTCGCGGGTGATTTCAAAGACCGTACCGTCTCATTCCAAGTGAGCCTCCGCTTGGGACGTATCTGACTGCTGTTGGCCAGACCTCGGGCCTGGGCCCCTCTTTTAGTTGATTATCCCATCAAAATATCTACCGTAGGGACGGCAACTTCGTTCCGGAAGTATGTTTTCGCAGTATAAAGATGCAGGTACAACCACCTGCAGGAGGTTACCATGAAGAAAGTTATACTGCTCTCGCTGGCGTTTGCCCTGTTGATATCGGCTACCGCTTCGCCTCAGGGTGCGCTTCCCGTTCCATTCAGCATTTACGGCGGCGGATTTATGTCATTCCCTAGCTCGCCGTCCGGGTTCAAGGACGCCTACAAAAACGGCTTCCACGCCCTGGTCGGACTCGGTTTCAAGACCGCTCCCATGGCTCAATTGGTGCCGACTGTGGAATACCACCATTTTGGACGCGATTATAGCTTCGGCAACCTGACGGGTGTCGACGGTGGCTCGCTAGGGATTTGGCTGTACGGTGTCAATCTTCGAATTGCCCCGAACTTCCCGGCCTCCCCCATTGGGATCTTCGGCATCGCTGGTATCGGGTTGTCGCGCCTTACCTACGCCAAATTCACAGGCATCAACAGCTCCCTGGTTGACGATCTAAATAGGAATCTGCCCGGCGATGATAGCAAGTTCTATTACAACGTCGGCGCCGGACTTACTTTCAAATTCCTCCCGTCTATCGACCTGTTCGCGATGGTGCGCTATGTAAGCATCTCTACTTCCGGCCAGTCGTCTAAACTCATCCCGTTTACGGTCGGATTGAAGATTTTCTGAGTCCATTTGAGATCATCTCCTCTTGCCTCCCGGCAGGCCGCCCGTATATTTCTTGCAGTTATGACTTCCTGTAGATTTTCATCGCGTGACAGCCTGCCCCTTCGCTTAATAGCGATGAGCCTGGCGATTCTGATCCTGCCGCTCCGTGCAACCGGCGCTGCGGACTCCTCGCGCTTCCGCGTCTATGCCGGCCTCGGCGCGGCGTACCCGTACGGCAGTCTCGGGACCCAATCCGTATATGGATGGCATGCCATGGGCGGAGTAGCCTTGGTACCATCAAGACTGTCACCGGATATCGAAATCGTCATTCGCGCTGCGTTCGACAAATTCCCGCCCCGCGACGGTCTCTCGCGCTCTCAATCCGTCTACGAACTCGGCCTGGACTTCAGGTTTCGTCTCCCCTACGGGTCGGACGTGCGCCCCTTTCTCCTTGCCGGAATCGGCTACTCTCGCTTGTCGCTGAAAAAACCGGCTGACGATCCCCCGACTGCATCCGACGTCACGGAAAACGATCTCTCCGTCTCCCCCGGCATCGGTTTGGATATCCGCGCCGCCCGCTCGGCTCGCTACTTTGTGGAAGTCAGGCTGGTCGAAATCTCCAGTCACTTCTACCAGAATTTCCAATTTATCAGATTAACCGCCGGAATCCGGCTGTGACGGAACGATCGCGTATTGCTACGATTCGAGCGATTCCAGCTCGATTATCGGCGTGTCCGTGTCGACCTGATCCCCGGCCGCAAAATTGATTGCCTTAACTTTCCCCTTCGTCTTGGCATTCACCTGATTTTCCATCTTCATCGCTTCGACAATAACCATCGGCTGCTTCAACTCGACCGTATCCCCCAGCGCTACCATGATCTTCACTATGCGCCCCGGCATCGGCGCAAAGATCTTGTCTTTGTCCGCCGCGTGTTCGCCGCCGGCGCCAGCAAATCTATCTTCCGATGGCTCCCGCACCTCGAACAACCTTGAATCGATCTCGACATAGCTGGTTCCCTTATGTTCGACCGCTGCCACCACACGCCGCTGTCCCTGTGCAGTCACCAAAAAACGGCCGTTGCCGCCTGCATAAACTTTGTATGACCGGTCTGCGACCGTCGCACTGAACGTGTCGCTTTGCGATTGCGTTTCGACGCTGACCGCGACGCCATCGACTATCAGGTCGTACTTAGCCACCGATCGAATCTCCAATCTGCCACTGCCGGATCAACTGCCACGGCGTCGGTTGCGCCGACGAAGCAGTTCCCGCAACTGCCGCCGGCCTTGGCGCCGCCGATTTCGCAACTGCCGCCGCTACCGCTGCGACCTCACGATCATTATCCGAAGCCTCACCGCGACTTGACATATGTGTTTCAATGAAATTGGTAAACGTCTTTCCCGCCACAAATTCCGGGTGTGCCAGAATATCCGTCATAAACCTCTTCGATGTCTTCACGCCGAATATATAGAAACTGTGCAGCGCATCGATCATCTTTCGAATCGCAAGCTCCCGGCTCGGTGCATGTACAATCAATTTTGCCATGATCGGATCATAGTGAATGGATATGACTGAACCCTCTCGTATTCCTGCATCCACTCGGACACCCGGTCCCGTTGGTTCTACGTAATGGAAGATTGTCCCGGTCGATGGCAGAAACCCGTTCTCACCATCTTCTGCGTAAATTCGGCACTCGATAGCATGCCCACACTGGTTCAGATGATAGAGACTCTCGGACAGCGGCAATCCAGCCGCAACCCGAATCTGTTCGATCACGAGATCGACGCCGGTCACCATCTCAGTGATCGGATGCTCAACCTGGATTCGCGTATTCATTTCGAGGAAATAGTAATGCCCTGTCTCATCCAGCAGGAACTCGACCGTCCCGGCGTTGGTGTATCCGGCCGCCTGTGCAACTTTCACCGCATCAGCCCCCATTCTTGCACGAAGCTCCGGCGTGAGCGCGGTCGACGGCGTCTCCTCAATTATCTTCTGATGCCGCCGCTGGATAGAGCATTCCCGCTCGAACAAATGAATACAGTGTCCGTGCGTATCCGCCAGCACCTGAAACTCTACGTGCCGCGGATTGGCGACATATTTTTCCAGATAGACCGTTTCATCGCCAAATGCATTCCTCGCTTCACGCCGAGCCGCTTCTAAGGCCGCTTCCAGTTGATCCGCGGATTTTACAATCCGCATCCCTTTTCCGCCGCCACCAGCTGCCGCCTTGATGATTACTGGATATCCGGCTTTTGAAGCTGCCTCAAGAAATACTCTGTGATCTGTTGCACTTGAGGTCATGCCGGGAATCAGCGGTACGCCGACCTCGGCCATCTTAACTCGGGATTCAACCTTATTTCCCAGAAGACGCATTGCCTCCGGCCCGGGGCCGATAAAGGTGATACCAGCTTCATTGCACGCCTTGGGAAAGAGAGGGTTTTCAGCGAGAAATCCATATCCTGGATGAATCGCCGGACAGCCGGTTTCTTGTGCGGCTTGAATGATCCGCTCAATATTCAAATACGATTCTCGAGGCGACGGCGGCCCGATAAAGACTGACTCATCGGCAAACCACCGGTGCTTGCTGTCAACGTCGGCCTCTGAATAGACTGCCACCGATGGTATCCCCATCGTGCGGCAGGCATTCATCACCCGCACGGCTATCTCAGATCGATTGGCAACCAGTATTTTCGAAAACAGCTGCTTCACGATCGTCACGATCCCTGCTTTTTCCCATTCCAGGCCCACCGCGGTGGCCGTTTGTTCAGAAATGCATCCATCCCCTCCTGCCCTTCGTCGGAGATTCGAAGACGCGCGATCATTTCGGCCGTGTACGGCTTGAACTGCGATGGCGTCATGAGCGGCACTTCGCTGACCAGCTTCTTTGCCATGCCAACGGCTTCGGGACCCGATGACAAAATCGACTGCACCATTGACGTCACCTCCGAGTCAAGCTGATCGTCATCGACCACTCGGTTCACCAACCCAACTTGAAACGCGCGGTTCGAATCCATTCGTTCGCCGGTGATGAACAGCTCCCGAGCCTTACCTTCTCCGATTTTGCGTATCACGTATGGTCCGATGCACGCCGGGACGACGCCGATTTTGACCTCAGAAAATGAGAACTTCGCCGATTTCGCTGCGACGGCTATATCACACACTGCGACAAAACCAGTCCCCCCGCCAATCGCCGCCCCGTTGATTTTGCCGATCACCGGCCGCTTGAACGTGTAAATCTGATAGAAGAGGTCCGCCAGCGCGTTCGCCTCAGACAGATTCTGCTCGAACGACTGATGAATGACCGAGCGCATCCAGTTCAAATCGGCGCCGGCGCAAAACGACTTCCCCGCCCCCGTCAGCACCACCACCCGTATTTCATCGTCCTTGTCAATCGACCCGAATAGCTCCGCCATCTCCGTGATGACCGTCGCATTAAACGCGTTGTGGATCTCCGGGCGATTGAAGAAAATATGCCCGACCCCCTTGTCCTTGACGTATTCCAGTGTCGTATATGGCATCCTCTAACCTACCTAATCCTACATCCTGAACACACCGTACCGCTGTTCCGGAATCGGCGCATTGAGCGACATCGATATCCCCAGCGCCAGCGCCGTGCGCGTCTCCGCCATTCCGATAATCCCGTCATCCCACAACCGAGCCCCCGAATAGTACGGCGTCGACTCCGACTCATACTTCTCGATAATCGGCTGGCGAATCGCCGCGATTTCTTCCGGCGTCAGCTTAATACCTTCCTTCTCCATCTGCTCGATCTTGACCTGCGCCAGGACATCGGCTGCCTGTTCTCCCA
>DATKJY010000068.1:0-4686 GCA_035543175.1 Candidatus Acidiferrum sp. | reverse complement strand
CCGATGGCTGGACACCACATGGAATAGCCGGTCAAGCGATCTGAAATAATGGAGCGTCTCACCGATCGCCTCGCCGTCAAGTTGGTTCGAAGATTCAGCGGCAGATAACAGACGATACTTGGCTTGCAGAATTTTCAGAGCGGCCGGAAATCGGCTTGTCATCTCGTCGTAAAGCACTCTCGGAAACGAAATAACATACTTGTAATCGATTGAGGCGGAATGGATTATGATCGAATCCTGCTCAATTACGATCTCCGGCTCGGGCAGTCTGAGAACAGCGATATTGTATAACTCGCTCAGGGCGTCAAGCGACACCTCGTGAATCAACTCATCGGACGTAATCTGTTTGCTGTTCCAGGGAGATATCCAGGTGGGTATCATGCGCAACTCAATTTCCGTATAGCTACCATCGCTTTTCGCGTCCGCTCAATATGCGGCTCTTTTTGTATCGTGTCAAGGAATGGCGGGGCGCAAAGCGGATATTATTGGTGTGATTTATGCTTCACAATCTTTTGCCAGTCACCGGAGTCGCCTGTATCGCATGTAAGATTAGCTCTGTCGCATACGAGTTTCCCTCCATTGGCTGACATGCGACCTTGCTACGAGCTATACTTTGCATCAGGCTTAATTCGCCAAATCCGTTGACAAATCAACAAACCAATCTATTTTGTTTGCGGACGACACTCCTCAACTACGAATAACCAGCCTGAGTCGTTCCACATAACAGTGCAAGCGTCGGTGCCTCTACACCTGTAGACTCACAATTTGATTGGCGCTGCCGAGTACAGCACAAACTGACGTTTGAGTCATGGCACACGCTGGCTTGACCAGAGGGAGTTCTCAATGAGTGTCTGCGACTGCGGTCATTGGTGACTGCATGCGTATACTCACTCGCCGAATTATCGGCGATAAGATACCGCTGTGGATGCTGCTGCTCGTGTTTGCGGCCGCATTCGGAGTGAGAATCTGGGCCTTGCAGTCGGTGACGGAGCTACCGACGTACAAGGCGCCGGTACTCGACGAAGAATACCACTTAAAGCTCGTCTCTGAGATCAATTCGCCTGAAGGCCTGCCCAAGGAGCCCTACTTCAGCGCCCCTCTCTATCCGTATTGGCTGGCAATCATCGATCGGTTGACTGGCAATACCCGTTTCTGGTCCCGCTTACTACAAATTGTCCTCGGCTCGTTTCTGCCGATTCTCATGATTTGGCTTGGGAATCGACTTGTTTCGTGGCGAGCCGGACTGGTGGTCGGATGGGTCACGGTGTTCTACCCATTGCTTGTTTATTTCGAGACCTCGCTCCTGATCGAATCGCTCATGGCCTTTCTGATAGCGCTACTACTCTGGCGACTCCTTAAGTGTGAGGACAAGCCCTCCCTTGTCAATTTCGCAATAGCCGGCGCAGTGCTGGGGCTCACCGGCATTGCACGACCGAATATCCTTTTGCTCCTGCCCTTTCTGGCCATTTGGTTTCTGACTATGCGGACGCGGTCAAGCAGCCTTCGGTCCTCGCTGGCGAGAGCTGCCGTATTGCTTGCCGCATGTGGTGTCGTAATTCTGCCTGTCACGCTTAGGAATTTGACTGTGTCCGGTGAACCAGTACTCATCGCCTGGCAAGGGGGCATTAACTTCTATCTTGGTAACCACCGGGATTCCGACGGCTGGGAGGCTGCGGCGCCGGGCATCGACGGCTCCTGGCAAAGCGTGACCACACGACCTGTTCAGGAAGCCGAGTACGCCGAGGGACGCCGATTGTCCTTCTCCGATGTCTCCGATTACTGGTATCGACAGGCAGAAAACGAAATTCGCGAGGATTTTGGTGGCTGGATAAGCCGACTTTTGAGGAAATGTCGCCTGCTTGTCAACGGATATGAAATCCCGAACGATCTTGACATCTACACGGTGGGTGAGCGCGTGCCGGTAGTGCGATTATTTCTGACAAGAGGCCCCATTTACTTTCCGTTCGGGCTGCTCGCCCCCCTGGCATTACTGGGTTTGCTGATGTCGATTCCGCAATGGCGGAGGCTGTCCCTTCTCTATCTCACTACCATAGCGTATTCTCTTTCAATTATCGCATTTTTCGTCAACGCCCGCTATCGGGAACCGTTGCTACCGCTGTTTATGCTTTTCGCCGCTCTCGGTTGCGCTCGCACGTGGTCATATCTGCGGAACAAGCGATGGTTGTCGGCGGGAATCTGGCTCCTCGTTCTGGTCGGACTGGTCATCGAGTCTAATCACTACATGTTGTCTGAGTTCCCCCGGCAGATTGAAGCACAAGGATTGACCCAATTAGGCGCCAGTTTTGTCGCCCAGGGAAAGCCCGATTCGGCATTAGCATACTTCGGCCGCGCATTGGAGGCGGACCCTTCCTGTATAGGCGCCCTCAATCACGTCGGGACCGACGAGGCCCGCGCCGGTCACCCTATAGAGGCGAGTCGCAGATTCTGTGCGGTTCTCGAGCTGGACCCTTACAATATGCTTGCCTATTTGAATCTCACCGGGACGCTCCTCGCCATGCGCAAGTTCGACTCGGCGCTTGTGATTGCGGATAAGGCTGTGCAGGTGGCGCCGTTTGACGGGGCTGCTTTCTATCGTCTCGCACAGGTGTACTTTGCTCTGGGGGATAGTACTCAGGCGCGTGACGCGCTCGATCATTCACTCTCGTTGGATCCAAACTCAGAGAAAGCCAGGGCACTGAGGAGCCGCACCGAGGGCATGTAACATCGGCGCCCGACTCCTTCTCAAGTACTGCTTGACATCCTCGGCTAAATTGTCGATGTTGCCCATGGCATACGCGGAGGACCATGCCCCGATTTTCGCATCTTTATGAATTTCTCTTGGCGGCGCTGGTGTGTATCATGTCTCAATCCGCCGTCGCAGATGCCCCTGACATAATCTGGGAAAAGCACATTCAATACACGATTTCAGGTAACCTCACCAAGGGTTTGTCACTGTCCGCGAGCACGACGTACACCGAATTTCTGCAGTCGGACCGAGTTTTGGAGCGGAGAGTATTCGCGCTCTATGAGATGGCCGGATCCCCCATCAGCCATATTCGACAAACCGTCGATGGCCGCAAGCCGGAGCATTCCTTTACGGTTACGGAAGCGGCTGACGACCAGGATGTTTTTTTGACCGACGACAAGGTGCATTTTGTCGCTTTCAGCGGACCGCTCAAGATCGGCGATGCCGTGTCCTACTCCTACGATCAGAAATTCGAAGATATCAGGTATCTCCCGCTAACCGTGCTCACTAACAAAGGGCGCATGCGGCAGACGACAGTGGTATTTAAACACCCGGCAAATGTCAGCGTCAAGGCCGAGGTTTATCCGACGCGCTCCCCGGTAAGTTTCCATGTAAACCGCCCTAGCGATAAGGAGACCCAGTTCCTTTTCGATTCTCTTAACGAGGCTGACGAACTCCCGGGGTTTGCGTTCAACTCCATGAACGGAGTGGTGCAGTTTTCCATTGCTGCAGAGGGTCGTCCGGTGGGAGTGGCTACTCCTGAGGAATTCCTGGGTTGGTACGCGGGCAAAGTCAATCTCAATCCGACTCTCGATTCGGTTTCTCAAGCGTTGCTGGACAGCATCGGCGGAGCGGCTACCGGCAATCTCGAACGATTACAGAACATACACCGTTGGGTGTGCGGGGAAATACGGTATATCGCCGATGACACCCGGCGCCATAGCTACTTCCCACATCTGCCGGAAGTTACCCTCGGCACGCATTATGGTGATTGCAAAGACCGAGCATATCTCATCCGGGCGCTGGCGCGGCGGTATGGAATCGATGTCGATTTGGGCCTTGTTTCGACTGAGTTTGAACCCGGTCTGTCGGGGCTCAATGTAGCACTTTTCAATCACGTGGTTTGCCTGTACCACGATGCCGATTCAAATTTCGTGTTTGATCCCACAGCATTTTTGCATCCATTCGGCTCGGTGCCCGACGCGATTGTCGGTCATCCGGTGCTCGTACTCAGCCCCGATCACCCGGCCATCGATACGATCCGTCGCCAGAGCGCGTCTCCTGATATTCAAGTTAGGATTACGGCATCCCTGGATTCTCTTAGCCAGGGCAAGGCGAAGATCGAGCTGTTCGGCGACCGGCTGGCCTCGGTCCGTTACGCGATGCAAAGCCAGACCACAAAGCCCAAGGAGCAACTTCTGGCTCTAATAATCGGCTCCAATCTGTCTCAAATCAACTTGAGACGGTATGCAATCGTTTCGAACGACGGTACCAGGATGGTCGTCACCGCCGATGCCGATCTTTCGAAGTTTCTCGTCAGCTCACCATCACACCGATACGTGCCGGCTACGCCTTTTACCCTTGTCTCTTCAGCCATGATGACGCGAGCACAGGATTCTCTGCCGATCTATTCCGACAGCCTTCTTGTTGAGACTATGGCGCTGCATCTGGCGGGAAAGGGACTCCGGGCGAAAGAAGATTCATGCATCATCAACGATAGTAATCGAACCCGGTTCACGGCCCATATCCGTTCGATCGACTCGGACTCCGTAGCAGTTGACTACACTGCTGAGCGAACGGTTAAGGTGTTCAAAGGCGTGGCTAAATCGCGCTACCTTGATTTCTGTCAGCGCTACCTGGCAGCCAAAACCAGCATGTTCGTTCTTGCGGAGGACTCAAGATGAGACGAATTGCCATCATCATAACATCTGTTTCGCTGC